>CATAPZ010000229.1:0-5719 GCA_949486955.1 Cryomorphaceae bacterium
GCCCGCAAGCGCGCCGAGTGGGCAAAGAATAGTATATTGGTCAAAAGCAAATAGTCATGATCGGAATCATTATGGGCAGCACTTCAGACCTGCCAGTTATGCAACAAGCTATCGATGTATTGGACGAACTAGGCCTAGCCTATGAAGTTGATATCGTGAGTGCCCACCGCACGCCAGAGAAGCTTATGGATTACGGTCAAAATGCGCACAAAAGAGGCATCAAAGCCATCATTGCCGGAGCCGGCGGTGCAGCACACCTTCCAGGAATGGTAGCTTCAGTAAGCCCGCTGCCAGTCATCGGTGTTCCTGTTCACAGTTCAAATTCGATTGACGGTTGGGACAGCGTGCTTTCGATTCTTCAAATGCCGGGCGGTGTTCCTGTAGCTACTGTAGCGTTGGACGGTGCAAAGAACGCAGGTATCCTTGCCGCGCAGATTGTAGGTTCTTCGGATGGAGCGGTATTGCAACGCGTGGTCGATTACAAAGAGGGCCTCAAAGCCAAAGTCTTAAAAGGTGCAGAGGAAGTAAAGGCGAAATACTCGAAATAATTAGGCCATCAAGCTTTTCGAAGCTTCTCTTTCAATGCTCGAATAATGAGCCAACCTGTGAGGCCGTAGCTGAAAATCACCATCAAGATCCAAGGAAGTACCGTAAGCGCATTAGTAAGTGTGAATGCCGGGTAACTAAATCCAAAAATAGCTAGAATAAGTACGAGCAATCCTACCACGTGGACCAGGAGTGTGAGGAGGTATCGCCTTTTGAATTGGTTCCAGAAGACCTCAAAGTTCTCGCTTTGGAAATTTCTGCTGTAATAAAGATTCAAGTGTCCCACCCCAGGTATACTGAGAAAGAACGAATAAAGCATACTTAAGAGAAAAACCAATCCGAGGCCATCAAAATGAAGCGTCTGTTGGTAAACGTTTATCAATACGAAAGACAAGAATGTCATCACAACGCTGCCCAAAATTAGGCTGCCAAAGAAGTGAAGAAATGCATACCTCCAGGGCATTACAATCGTTTAAGGTGACTGACTAAAATTTCCTTTTTGCGATTACTTACGGGTACTGTTGAGCCCTCTTTAAGCAATACGTAGCCGCCGTCCGCACTAATGTAGCGAGAGATCATTTCAAGATTCACCATATGGCTTTTATGGACGCGCTCGAAGCCAGCAGGTCGAAGCAATGTCTCGTATTCCTTCATTGTTTTTGACGCTAGTACACTGGTCTTATCGGCAAGGTAGAAGGTCGTATAGTTAGAACTACTCTCGCAGCGAACAATATCTTCAACGTTTAAAATATGCATCCCTTCAGTAGTTGGAATGACCAATTTTTTCGGCGCGCCTTTTGCCGCCTCGCTTACGACTTCTTGTCGGTCTGAACCAACCTTTTCGCCAGCCTTGCGCACTGCCTTGACGAGCTCCTCGGCGTCGATAGGCTTGAGCAAGTAATCTAGCGCTGCGTGCTTGATCGCCTTAACAGCAAATTCATCGTGTGCCGTAGTGAAAATCAATGAAGGAAGCGCTGAACCGTCCCATTTTTCAATCAGGTCAAAACCAGATTCACCGTTGAGATTAACGTCGAGAAAAAGAACATCTATGGTTTCCTCCGCCAAGATGGCAATAGCCTCATCGACCGTGTTGCATTGCGCGACCACATTCACCTCTGGACAGAATAGGCCTAACTTCCCAGCGAGGCTTTCCAAAACAGGTTGTTCGTCGTCTAACAGTAATGCGTTCATAGGCGTAATGATTTACTTGAAGCTACAATTTAATCTTCGCTCGTTAAAGGTAAAATGAGTGAAACGCGCGTTCCAAGAATTGAACCATCATTCTCAACCGATTCCAATACGAAGCCATAAGGTGCCCCGTTCTTCTTGGTCAGCAAATCAAGTCGTTCATTAATAATCGCAAGGCCGTGGCTCTTTGAAGCTGCTTCAACATCTGCAATTCCGGGTCCATTGTCTTCAATTACGATCTGCAGAGCGTGCTCTTTAACACTAATCTGCGCGAGGATAGCACCCGGCTTGCCATTGGCGAAATTTGGACGCATTGCATGTTGAACAGCGTTTTCCACCAAGGGCTGGACGAGCATTGGGGGCAGCTTGGTATCGTAGAGATCGAGGTCGTCGGCTACGTCAAGCTGCCAAGTGAACTCGCCGTAACGCAAAATGCAGAGATCCACATATTTATTCAATAAGTCAATCTCATCAGCCAGTACCATTTCATTACTGCGAGAGCTCTCCAGTGTAAGGCGCATAAGTTTGGCCAATTTACCCATGTAGAGTACCGCATCTTTTGGTTGGTTTTTGAAAATGAAATTTGATATCGCATCTAGGGCATTGAAGAGAAAGTGCGGATTCATCTGTCCGCGTTTACTTTGGAGCTCTGCATCGGCAAGACGCTCTTGTAATTCTAATCGTTCGTTTGCTCGCAATCGTTCGCGACGCTGCCAAAACACAACAATAGCGGCTAAGACGGTAATGATTACCGCCCACGAGGCCGGTCTCTTGTACCAAAGCGCTTTAATTGTAAAGGTGAACTCAGCTGGAGTGCTCGCTGCAAAATCTGCGCGGGTATCCACTTCAATTTTTACGGCGTAAGTACCGGGAGCTGGGTATTCTAAAAGAATTGGCCCGCCTAAATCCCAAGATTCCCAAGGGCCATCATTCACTTTATATCTTCCCAGAAGCGGCGAATTACTTTCTACATCTACACTGGCTGAAAAGCCAATTGAATTTGGTGCCGTTAGAGCCCCTGATAAATCTGTTGACGCAATACCGTCAATAAATGTATTGAAGGCGGCAGCGTGAGGAACATTTGGCTCGCCTGAGTTGGCAAAAGTATACATGCCCGAAGGGGTTGCGATGTACAAGGTTGGACCTATAAGTGCAACGTCATAATTCCCCGGACGCAGGTCAGGAAGCTCGCGATGACGATCTATGGTATAAAGTAAAAGGCTGTCGCGTTTTACTGCAACGCCTGATGAGGCGAACGTATAAGTAAGGTCTGCAACAGAATCTATATCGTAAGCCTCCTCGTAGGATTCACGAACATAGGCCAATCTTGTAAAGTCTTCCTTGCTCCAGTTGCCTTCTAGGAGTCTGTTGACCTGAATGCTGCCCAGTGGTGTCCGTGCCATTGGGCCATCAAATGCAAAAATGGGCAGCCCGGAGCCGACCTTTTTCCATTGGTGATCTTTATTGTCCCACTGGTAATACCCGCTCTCCGCGCTAAGGAGTAAACCATAATCTGTAGGCGCAATGTCAAAGATCAGGCCTTTGAAATTTTGTCGATCTAGCTCAAAACCTGTAGCATCCAAGGTGACCAATTCAGAGCCCATTCTCAAAAAGTTTAAACGCTCAAAACCCAGGGTCATACGCCAAATACCGGAGGCTTTATCACTGATCTGCTTCGCTGCATCGCTAAACCTCACTTGTACACCACTGGCGGTAACAATGTATTTGGTACCATAACCGCTGATGACCTCTATTGGGTATGCTTGTAAATCACCTTTGACCTGCGGTACGAGGCCCGTATCGCTCTGGCTAAAACTGTAGATGGAATTTCGATTGAATTTCTCGAAGCGAATGCTGGGTTTAATGAATCCATCGAGCAGTTCATACACACCAGAACCCTGCGTTCCTAAATACAATCGATCACCCTCAAAAGCCGCACTTATTACAGGATCTGATGGAAATCCTTGCGCTGGACCAAAAGACTGCGCCAAAGTCGAAAGAGAGATGAAAAGAGAGAAAAGCAGGAGTGATTTCTTCATACCACAATGTTAGTCAAAAAGAGTCAGTACTCCCCGTGAAAACATAATCATATAATTATGATTATGATTGATGAGTCCTATATTTGCTATGGCTTATATTTGTCTATACACACAACAAGACTCTTTTTCAGGTTTATTATGAATTACACGCTACGCCAATTACAGGTTTTCCGCGCCATTGCCAATCACGGAAGTATTACAAAGGCAGCCAGACATCTGCACCTGACTCAACCCGCAGTAAGCTTACAGTTTAAATCATTTTCGGAACAATTTGACTTTCCGCTCATCGAGTATCAAGGAAAGAAGCTTGTAATCACAGCTCTTGGAAAAGAAGTGAAGATTCATGCCGAGCGTATCCTGGACCAAGCGAATGCCTTGAAGCTGATGAATGAATCGCTCAAAGAGGAACTTACGGGTACCCTATTGCTCTCCATTGTAAGTACAGGTAAGTATGTCATGCCATATTTGTTGGGCGAATTCCTCGAAAAATACCCTGCCACCGACCTAATCATGGACGTGACCAATAGAAGCACCGTGGTGGACCATTTAATGGATAACAGTGTAGATTTCGCCTTAGTGAGTGTCCTCCCTTCAAAACCTGAGCTGAACAAACTCACTTTATTTGAAAATGAGTTGGTACTCGTAGGGAACGAAGTCTATGCGCAACGTGCAAGAAAAAACCTGGATAATTGCCGCTTCCTCTTCCGCGAAACCGGTTCTGCAACGCGCCATGCTATGGAAGAATTTGTTGCTAAGCAAGATATCAAGGCAGACCGCATCTTGGAATTGACCACTAACGAGGCTATAAAACAAAGTGTAATGGCAGGTCTAGGGATTTCATTGATGCCGAAAATTGGGATTAAAAGAGAATTGGACCAAGGACTCATACACATCATTCCACACGAAGCATTACCTATGACCACGCAATGGAATTTAGTTTGGCGTAAGAATAAAAAACTAAGCCCAGTGGCATCGAGTTATCTCGAGTTTCTAGAAAGTAGATTTTCGCATTTCACTTCCAAGTTCAATCGTTAAATTTGCGCTCTATGAAGAGATTATATACCCTCGTTTTTGCCTCCTTTTTATTGTTGAATTGTACTTCAGACGAAAAGCGTCTTGAAATGCAAATGGATGCCATTTTAGAATGGATCGATGAAAGTGGACTTGAATTTACCGCCAGCGGCAGTGGGCTGTATTACCATGTAGAACAAGTAGGGAATCCAAATCGTATTCCAGATAGCACGAATGATGTCAGCTTCAAGCATGTAGGGTATCTACTCGATTCAAGCATATTCTCTAACGGTTGGTATGCCTCAAACTACATTCCACTACCGGCACTAGTAGAAGGTTTTCAAGAGGGATTAAAAATCATAGGCGAAGGCGGTCGTGCGGTCATTATCTTCCCATCAACCCTCGGGTATGGCGATAATGAACGTGCTACGATTCCTGCCTACAGTCCACTAATCTTCCGAGTAGAACTCGTTAGCTACTATTAAACAGGGATAACTTTTACTTCTTCACAATCTTTGCTGTAGACTAAGATTTAGCAAGAATTTACATGGAAAATAAGGTCCATGTATTCCCCTATTCCTGCTTCGCTCCTCTTTTGGAGCATCCCTTTTCTGTTTACTCCAATCACAGACCGTTCGGCCTATTTTTCAGGGCAATCCTACGGTGAACTCTCTGAATTCAAAATGGGGCTGAGGCAGGCCAACAAGCTAGGGCTGGAACTGAAAAATAGAAGATTGCTAGACTTCAGACAGCAGTCTATCGCCGTAAGCACAGGCATCTCATTACATGAGCATTTTAGCTTTAACACGGGCCTACAATTCATTCGTTCTTTTCATAGTAGCGCATCTCATACCCAGGTTCATCTAAACAGCAGCCTTCTTTTCAGCCAAGAATTGACCCAATCCTTGGTTTTCGTCTCTCTTCATCCTGCTCGA
>CATAPZ010000230.1:0-3675 GCA_949486955.1 Cryomorphaceae bacterium
GCAAAGCCAGGGAACGAGCGTTTGACGCACGATTTTGGTTATTTCGATGTGGATGCAATTCGCCCAGAGAGAGTACGAACTGCTGAAGTAGGGTGGAGAGCTACCTTATTTGAGCGTGTTTTCGTTGACGCGAATTATTACTATAGTAACTACAACGATTTCATCGGCTACATTATCGGTGCAAAGATTGTGGAAGGTACCACGGCTATCGATAGACTAAAAGAGCTCCAAGTATACCGTGTTGCGGCCAATGCAACCGAACAGGTTACTACTCAAGGCTTCTCAATAGGATTAAACACGTTTATTGGTGATTACCACAGTCTTAGTGGTAATTACAGCTGGAACAAACTTACATCGGCGGTAAACGACCCTATTGTACCAGCCTTCAATACACCTGAGCACAAATTCAATATTGGATGGAACATGAGAAACTATCCAATCAAGAATGACAAGGATAAATTGATGGGTGCTGGTGTGAATTATAAATGGGTAGAAGGATTCTTGTTTGAAGGTTCGCCTCAATTCACAGGAAGTATTCCTTCTTATGGTTTAGTAGATGCGCAGTGCTCTTTGACTCGTAACCATTTGATCAATAACAAGAAAACAACTGTGACGTATAAAATAGGTGCTAGTAATGCGCTGAATAACAAAGTGTATCAAGTATTTGGGGGGCCTTTAGTAGGGAGGTTGGCCTATCTAAGTATTCAAATTAATTAACCCCCCTTCAAAACCTTGCTTATGAAAAAGACTTTACTTTTTATTTGCGCGCTTTTGATGTCGTCAAGTGTATTCGCTCAGCGTTACACGACTCCAATCTTTAGCGAAGCTGACGTAGTAACGTCAACGAACGTATCGTACGGTGTAAACTTTAACCCGTACATCGATTCTGCCTTATTGGGCGGAACAAATCTTCAACCATTGCAGGCAGACTTTTACATGCCTTCTCCAGCAGTTGATACGGCAACGGATCGTCCAGTTGTAATTGTATGGCATACAGGATCTTTTATTCCTAAAGGACTTAACGGTTCTCCATTAGGAACCAAAGAGGATAGTGCCGTCGTAGAAATGTGTACTCGATTCGCAAGAATGGGTTATGTGGCTATTGCTGCTTCTTACCGTTTAGGTTGGTTGGCAAACAGTACAAACCTTGATTTGCGTCGCGGTACTAACCTTCTTGCGGTGTATTACTCTATCCAAGATGCTAAATCATTGGTACGTTACCTTAACCTTACTCAGGTAGGTGCAGGTAATCCTTATGGAATTAACGCAGCGAATACCATAATGGTAGGACAGGGATCTGGTGGATACATCACCTTCGCATATGCTACCATTGATAAGCATTCTGAAGTGACTGTACCTTCGAAGTTCCAATACCAAGATACCATCGGTATGTTTGGTGGCACAGTGACTGTTGGTGATCCTTATGTAGATACTTCGGTAGTCGGTGATATTAACGGCTATGGCGGTCAAGTTACCGTAACTGGACAGAACACGCTAGGTCTTCCTACAATGGACTACAGTTCACCTGGACGTAACTACGTGAACCACGCTGGTATGCCAGATGACGTATTGATGGTGATCAATATGGGTGGCGCGCTAGGTGATGGTGCATGGTTGGAGCAAGGTGATATTCCAATGTTGAGTATCCACAGTAAGTTTGACTTCTTTGCACCTTACGATACAGGTATGGTTTACGTACCAATTGGTCAACAGTTCTTCCCAGTTGTTAGTGTTACAGGTTCTTACGGTGCTATCAAAGCAGCGAATGGATTCGGTAACAACGATATATTCTTGAATGAGAACTACACGGATCAAATTTGGGTTGACGAGCAAAGTACTAACCCAACCGGTGAAGAGTGTATCTACACTGTGGAGATTCCACCAACAAATGCACTTCAACCATGGGTTGTAAATACTGCACCATGGAACTGGTTTGATCCAAATGACCCTTACGCTTCTCAGAATCCTGCAAATCCAAATATCGAAGCTACTTCGCAAGCTTGGATTGATACAGTAATGGCCTTTATCGTTCCACGTATGGCAACAGTACTTCAGGCGGAAGGCGTTCCAGCTGGTATTCAGGAATTTGATTTAGAAATGAAGGTATATCCTAACCCTTCTTCAACTGGTTTGATGAATGTGGTTACTGCAAATAATGTATCGATTGAAACTTTAACGGTATTCGATATTACAGGACGTGTAGTTGTTCAAAAGCAAGGCCTTGGCAATGCTACGGAACTGGATCTTACGGCATGGAATTCAGGAGTGTATATCCTCAAAGTAGAAACGGAGCAAGGAGCTGCGGTTCGTAGAATTACTGTGAAGTAATCCCGTCATAACTTTTAGTTATCCCCGCCTTGCAGGCGGGGATTTTTTTTGCCCTAATTTTGACGCTCCTTAGACAAATAGTATGATTAATTATCAGGGTGACATTATAGAGCTGAACGCATTGCCTGTTCAAGACGTGAAAAGAGCTACGATGTACGGAGATGCCGTATTTGAAACTATTCGAATGCGCGATAATAAGTTGTTGTTTGTCGAAGATCACTACTTCCGCTTGATGGCGAGTATGCGCATCCTTAGAATGCCCATACCCATGGATTTCACTCCGGAATTCTTCGTTGATGAAGCCAACAGATTAGCTGAAGAAGTGGCAGTAACTGATGGGCGATTGAGACTACAGGTCGTTCGTAAATCTGAGGGTAAGTATACACCTGAAGATAACAACGAATGCGTGTGGTGGATGGAGCTTGAAGAACTCGGCTCTCAAGATTATATTTGGACATCAAAAGGACTGAAGGTGGATCTATTCAAGGACCATTATATTCAGCCAGGTCTATTATCGACCTTGAAATCATCAAATGCACTGCCGTATGTCCTTGCGGGCATTTTTGCTCAGGAAAATGGTTTTGATGCGATGCTATTAGTGAATGATAAAAAGATGTTAGTCGAGGCAAATGCAGCCAACGTTTTTGTCCTGAAAGACAATGTTCTGAAGACTGCACCATTGGAGGATGGACCACTGAGAGGCGTATTTAGAAAGAATCTTATTGGCTGGGCAAAAGAAATTGGCCTTGAAATCAAAGAGGAAAGTATAAATCCTTTTGAACTTCAGAAAGCAGATGAAATCTGGTTAACTAATACCATAAGTGGTGTTCAATGGGTGGAGAATTACAGAAAGCGCACTTACAAGGGCGATAAAGCAAAAGAGCTCACAGAACTACTTCAACGCAAATTGAACGTCTTAGGATCCCTTTAATTTAGCAACGGGTCGGAGGGGGCATTTGCCCAAAGCGCATACTTACCGCCCATTTGTTTCATCAGTGTTCTCCAAGCATCACTTGTAGCAGAAAGCGGGTCAATGTTGAATGGAGGCTCCAGTATAATCCAAGTATCACTTCTTAACTCTTCCTCTAGTTGACCTGGAGACCAACCGCTATATCCTAAAAAGAACTTTGGTTGTGGTAAAGGCATGGATAGCTCTTTTTGTTCTGCATACAATACTTTGAATAACTCAAAGTCACCACCGAGGTAGAGTGAATTACCAACTTCCACGGCTCCCGGTAACTTGTCGTAACCGTGCAAATAGAACAAGGCATCTTGCTCCACCGGACCGCCATAAAAAATAGTGTCTCTTCCACTAAATTCGTCGATAAAGTCTTGGGCAATGAGGGA
>CATAPZ010000231.1:0-6335 GCA_949486955.1 Cryomorphaceae bacterium
GTTTGATCTGTTTGCGACCTTTTCTTACAAGCTGTTGAATCGTTGGCATACGTACCTTTTGATTTCTAGTTTATTCCAATAATCAGTTACCCCATTTTTTGGGGACTGCAAATGTAGTGATATTATCTCCAGAACCAAACCCCTGTGTATGAAAATAATCGGCTCGTTCTTAAATAATTACGTAGGGTGTTGAAAAGAGGTCGAAAATTACCCGATTAGGTGTTGGACTTGTACTTGTTTTAACGTTCCAGAAAAGTACCTTTGTTGACTGTCCAATTTAACAGCATTCCCTTTGGCACATTTTCTCGATCAATTAAACGATGCTCAGCGCAAAGCAGCGGAGCAAACTGAGGGGCCAGTTATGGTCATAGCCGGCGCTGGCTCTGGAAAAACACGTGTTCTGACTTACAGAATTGCGTACCTTTTAGAAAAAGGTGTCGATGCTTTCAACATCCTTTCTTTGACCTTTACGAATAAGGCTGCAAGAGAGATGAAAGAACGTATTGGCAAGCTAGTAGGTGAGAGCGAAGCGAAGAATCTATGGATGGGAACTTTTCACAGCATATTTGCACGCATCCTAAGAATAGAGGCAGAGAAATTAGGTTACCCAACGAATTTTACCATTTACGATGCGGACGACAGTAAAAAAGTTATCTCTAACATTATTAAAGAGAGAAATTTAGACAAGGATATCTACAAGGCCAAATCTGTTGCAGGTCGTATCTCTTCACTTAAAAATAACTTGATTACACCGAAAGCATACTTCCAAAACGGAGAACTTCAGGCACAAGACAGCTCTGCAAAAATGCCTATGTTTGGAGAGATCTACCAGGCATATACCGAGAGGTGTTTTCGAGCCGGATGCATGGACTTCGATGATTTGCTATTGAAGACCAATGAACTGATGTACAAGTTTCCCGATGTCCTGGCGAAGTACCAGAACAGGTTTAAGTACATTTTGGTTGACGAGTATCAGGATACCAACCACAGTCAATACCTCATCGTCAAGGCGCTAGCTGCGAAATACGAAAACATATGTATTGTGGGTGACGACGCACAATCTATTTACGCATTCCGCGGCGCTAACATTCGCAACATTCTGAACTTCCAAAAGGATTATCCAGATACGAAACTGTTCAAGCTTGAGCAGAATTACCGCTCCACCAAAAACATTGTTCAGGCGGCAAACAGCATCATTGAAAAGAATAAAGATCAAATACAGAAAAACGTCTGGACGCAGAATAGCGGCGGAGAGAAGATTGTAGTCCACAAGAGTATTTCAGATACCGACGAGGGCAATTACATCGCTACGAATGTCTGGCAGACTGCCATGAACGAAGGCGCAAAACACGACGACTTCTGTATACTTTACCGGACCAATGCGCAGAGTAGAAGTTTCGAAGATGCCTTGCGCAAAAAGAATATTCCCTACAAAATTTATGGGGGATTGAGCTTTTACCAGCGCAAAGAGATTAAAGACGTTTTGGCGTATCTAAGACTCGTGATCAATCCAAAAGACGAAGAAGCCTTTAGAAGAGTTATTAATTACCCTGCTAGAGGGATTGGAGCAACTACTTTGGCCAAGTTAACCTTAGCTGCTGAAGCACAAGGGATATCTCTTTGGGAGGTTTGCGAACGTTTACAGAGTATACCAACAGGACTGAATAATCCTACGCAAAAGAAGATTAGCGATTTTGCAGTGCTTATCAATTCCTTCGCCGTTTTAGCAAAGCAACACGATGCTTTTGATGTTGTAGCACATGTTGCAAAAAGTGTGGGATTGATCAAAGTACTTGGCGAAGACAAGACCCCAGAGGGTGTGACTCGGTATGAGAACGTACAAGAATTATTGAACGGTATAAAGGACTTCACCGAGCAACAAAAGGAATTGGCCGAGGGCGATCCTTCATTGGCAAACTTCTTATCCGATGTTGCATTATTAACAGACCGTGATAATGAGGTCGACGATGGAACTCCCAAAGTGAGTATGATGACCATCCACTTGGCTAAGGGGTTGGAATTTCCATATGTCTACATTGTCGGCCTTGAAGAGAACCTCTTTCCTAGTATGATGAGCAGCGGAAGCAGAAGCGAGCTCGAAGAGGAGCGTCGTTTGTTCTATGTCGCCTTAACACGAGCGGAGAAAAGAGCCCATTTAACATATGCACATACAAGGTACCGCTGGGGCAAGCTTATTGACTGTGAACCTTCTCGGTTTATCGATGAAATCGATGAAAAATACCTCGAAATTAAGGTCCCAGAATTTTCCCCGACGAGTTTTAGTTCTCCAGCACTTAATAACGCATTTGGTGCTCCAACGAGCGGAAATAACCGAAGTACAACAGTGTACCAAGGCAAAAATTCCAATTGGGGCAAACCTGCCCGGTCGCAGAAAAAGAGTGCCAACATCGGACCGGGTGCCGGTGCCGCAAAAAAGCCTACCTTGAGGGGCAAAACGCTCACACCGATAAATAATACCGGTACGGGTACAATGAGTGGTGATTTTCTTAAGCCACATGAATTGCACGAAGGCAAGCGTGTGGTCCACGGCCGTTTTGGTTTAGGTACCGTTGTACGCATGGAAGGCGAAGGCGCTGACGCCAAAGCCATCATCAACTTCGACAATGCCGGAGAAAAAAGATTGTTACTAAAATTCGCTAAGGTCAGCGCGGTCTAAGCGAAGATTTTAAGTTATTGAGACTATGGAATACAACACGGACAGAACCCAACTGAAAATACCTGAGTACGGCAGAAACGTACAACGTATGGTGGACTACTGTTTGACTATCGAAGATAAAGAGCACCGCAGCAAGGTGGCGCAGAGTATCATTGATGTGATTGGGAATTTGAATCCGGCGATCCGCGATGCTCCAGATTACGCACACAAGCTCTGGGATCATTTGTTCATTATGTCCGATTTTGAATTGGACGTTGATAGCCCATACCCTATTCCAACCGCTGAAAGTTTCGTTGGGCTTCCCGATGAAGTGTCCTACCCACAAAAATCGCGTCGTTTCCGTCATTATGGTTCAATCGTAAAGAACATGATTGGCCATGCTCTGCAACTTGAGGAGGGCGAAGAAAAAGACGCTTTGGTTTACGGCGTCGCCTACGCGATGAAGCGCAATTACCTCAAGTACAATAAAGACACAGTAAGCGATGCCACTATTCTTAGCGATTTGGCTGAAATGTCTGAGGGTAAATTGAAGCTTGGGGAGTTTGACTTGCCTCACGAAAAAGCTTTTGGCATTACGCAAGCCGAGCGCAAACAAGGCCAGAACAACCGCAAAAAGAAAAACAAGAAAAGGAGATACTAATACATGGGAACATTTAAGATTACCGGAGGAAAAAAACTCAACGGAACCATCACGCCTCAAGGGGCTAAAAATGAAACCTTACAGATCCTCTGTGCAGTCTTACTGACCCCTGAGGAAGTACGCATCACTAATATTCCGGACATCGTAGATGTTAACAAGCTTATCGACCTCTTAGGCGATTTGGGTGTCTATGTGAAGAAAAACGGTCACGGTGATTATACTTTCAAAGCGGAAAATGTCAACCTCGACTATTTGACCTCTGATACATTTAAGCAGAAAGGCGCAAGTCTCCGGGGATCCATCATGATCGTTGGACCGTTGTTGGCTAGATTCGGCAAAGCTTACATTCCAAAACCGGGCGGTGATAAAATTGGCCGGAGAAGATTAGATACACACTTCTTGGGCTTCCAGAAGTTGGGGGCAAAATTCAACTACGACAGCAAAGACAGTTTCTACAGTGTAGATGCTTCACAGCTCACCGGAACGTATATGCTACTTGACGAAGCATCTGTAACGGGTACTGCAAACGTGGTTATGGCTGCTGTAATGGCAAAAGGAAAAACGACCATTTATAATGCAGCTTGCGAGCCTTACCTGCAGCAATTGTGTAAGATGCTCGTTCGCATGGGTGCAAAGATTGACGGTATCGGCTCTAACATGCTTCATATAGAAGGGGTAACAGAGCTGGGCGGAACAGACCACCGCATTTTACCGGACATGATAGAGATTGGATCTTGGATTGGCCTTGCGGCGATGACTGGATCAGATATCACCATCAAGGACGTAAGCTATCCCGACCTCGGAATCATCCCTACCGTTTTCCGTCGCCTGGGTATTCATACAGAACTTATAGGTGATGATTTACGCGTTCCTGCGCACGATCATTACGAAATAGAGAGCTTCATCGACGGATCCATTATGACCATAGCTGATGCGCCATGGCCAGGGTTTACCCCCGATCTGTTAAGTATTATCCTGGTTACTGCCACGCAAGCTCGAGGGTCGGTACTAATTCACCAAAAGATGTTCGAATCGCGTCTATTCTTTACTGATAAGTTGATCGATATGGGTGCACAAATCATTCTTTGTGACCCTCACCGTGCGACTGTCATTGGTCTAGACAAACAAAGTCCTTTACGTGCAACAACTATGACATCTCCTGATATTCGTGCGGGGGTTAGCTTGTTGATTGCGGCTTTGAGTGCAGAAGGAACTTCTACCATACACAACATTAATCAGATTGACCGAGGCTACGAGAACATCGACGGAAGATTGAAAGCACTCGGTGCTGAAATCGTTAGATTGTAAGCCTGAAAAGCAACATACTTATCATGAAAAAAGTATCCCTAATCATCAGCAGCTTTGCACTGCTTTTAACTGCAGCTATATTTACCAGCGCCCAGAACAATTACAGCGATGCCATTGCTGCTCCTGCGGAGCAAATGGCAACGTTGAGTATCGGAGATAAAGCACCAGAAATTGCCATGCGCGATCCGCAAGGCAACATCCGAAAACTATCAGATCTAAAAGGCAAGATCGTCCTCATCGACTTTTGGGCATCATGGTGTCGCCCGTGTCGTATGGAGAATCCTAATGTAGTTCGCACCTACGGACAATACAAAGACGCTGCGTTCAAAAACGGCGATGGTTTTGAGGTTTTCTCAGTTAGCCTAGATCGAGATAAATCGGCTTGGGAGAAAGGTATTTCACAAGATAAATTGGTTTGGGAAAACCATGTTAGCGACTTGCAGTTTTGGAGAAATGCTGCTGCACGTACCTACAATGTGAACTCTATTCCGGCGACCTTCTTGATTGACGGTGATGGAATTATCATCAAGAAAAACCTAAGAGGTAAAGCCCTAGAGAATACGCTAGCATCTTTGAAGCGCTAAGATATTTTGACTTCAATGTCAAATTATGGGCGCCGGCGATGCCGGCGCCCTTTTTTATGCGGTATTTTTGCGCACCGCTGACACCTTGTCAGCGGTGCGCTTAATGGCGAACATTTTGCATTAATAGAAAGAAAATAGCCCTAAATTCTAGATACATGTCAGAAAAAGAAGCAACCACAGGCGAGGAATTGCACGAAGAAAACAACGTTGAACAAAGTACTGAAAGCACTGAGGATACTATCGTTGAGCAAGATCCGGTAGCTAAACTTGAAGACGAGGTAAAAGACTTGAAAGACCAGAATTTACGTCTGTATGCGGAATTCGAAAACTTCCGCAGAAGAACTGCGAAAGAGCGTCTAGAGCTCATGGAGAGTGCAAACAAAGACACTTTAACAGCCATGTTGCCAGTTCTTGATGATTTCGAGAGAGCATTGAAAAATACCGAAGAGACAGAAGCAAACGCAGCGGTATTAGAAGGATTAAAATTGATCCAAAATAAGCTTACGGAGACACTAAAAGGCAAAGGCCTTAACGCCATGGAAAGCACTATCGGCAAAGTGTTCGACGTAGAAGAAATGGAAGCTATTACGCAGATTCCAGCGCCAACTCCAGATATGGACGGAAAAGTCATAGATGAAGTAGAGAAGGGATATAAGATTGGCGAAAAGGTGATTCGCTTTGCCAAAGTAGTAGTAGGTAAAGGAGCATAAGATGGCAAAACGCGATTTCTACGACGTATTAGGAGTGAGCAAGAGCTCAAGCCAAGACGAGATTAAGAAAGCTTACCGAAAGGTGGCCTTGAAGTATCACCCGGATAGAAACCCGGACGACAAAGAGGCCGAAGACAAATTCAAAGAAGCCGCAGAGGCATACGATGTCCTTGGTAATGAGGAGAAGCGTCGCAAATACGACCAGTTCGGTCACCAAGCCTTCGGTGCTGGCGCCGGCGGTGGCGGTTTCCACGGTAACATGAACGACATCTTCGACATGTTCGGAGACATCTTCGGCGGCGGAGGTGGGGGCGGATTCGGTGGTGGATTCGGCGGGTTCGGGGGTGGCGGCGGGCAAAGACGCAAGACCAAAGGATCAAACCTACGCATCAAGGTGAAGATGACCTTGGAGGAAA
>CATAPZ010000232.1:0-20101 GCA_949486955.1 Cryomorphaceae bacterium
AGCTTTACCACATCAATGGTATCCTTCGCAAAGGTGCGTTCGGTAGAGATGCTCTTGCGTTCTTGGTAAGGAATGACAGGACTTTGGTCTACACCCTGGGCTTTATGCCAAATAACCGAGCCGTGCTTACCCATGACACTTTGCATCATCTCTAAGGGCATTTCTTGTAAAGTTTGGATACGTCGTACACCCAAGTTGCGTAAGGTCTGATAGGTCTTCTCTCCTACCATAGGGATTTTACGAACGGACAAGGGAGCTAAAAAAGGACGTTCAAGACCTTTCTCTACATAGATTTTATTGTTTGGTTTAGCCTCACCGGTAGCGACCTTACTAACGGTCTTATTGATAGAAAGACCAAAGCTTATGGGCAGACCTGTTTCGCTGATAACGCGGTCTCTCAGCTCACTTGAGAACTTAAAGGTGCCGAAGAAGCGGTCCATCCCTGTGAGATCTGCATAGAACTCGTCGACAGACGTTTTCTCATAAACAGGAACCTGTTCCTTAATCACATCTGTAACCAGGTTTGAATACTTGGAATAATTGGCAGAATTTCCTCGAATGATAATGGCTTCAGGGCAAAGTTCACGAGCCATACGAACAGGCATGGCAGAATGAACACCAAACTTGCGAGTCTCGTAACTACATGCCGCCACTACTCCTCTATCTCCTGTTCCACCAATAATAATGGGACGGTTGTTTAGCCTTGAGTCCATCAACCTTTCTACAGAAACGAAGAAAGTATCGAGGTCCATATGTAGGATTGAGCGTTCCATTTGGGCTGGGTTTGGACAGTCCTCAGGCAAGTCGAGCGGCCCAAGAGCCGCTCAATTTGAAGGAGAAAATCCAATAAAATGAGGATTTAATTAGTTGTCTTTCAGTTGATTCATTTCCTTTTTCAAATCTGCCATCATGTGCATGAGTTGCGACATGTCTTGGTTATTGCCCGCAGACGGCAATTCGAAACTGGTATATCCTACAGCGCGCCAAACTTCAACAAGACGATCTACAGGAACGGTATAGGGTGCAAACTGAGGGTTGTCGGACTTTAACATGAGTTCGCCGATGTGCAAGTTGTTGATGACACGCTTGTACACTACACCTTCATCTTTAGTAATGAGTACGTAACATTCATCATTACGAATGGACTTCCAATCCTGGATATATTCTGTAATGACATAAGAACCCGGTTTGATAGGCAACATACTCTCACCGCGAATTTGGAAAACGCGATACGTACGATCCTGTGGTAATTCTGGAAATGGCATAGAGAAACGAGGAAGTGCGCCTATGTAATCGGCATCGCCATAACCTGATAGGTAACCTGCTGAAGCTTTAACTGGTACAAGTGTTCCCAGCTCCTTTTCCTCCGTACCATCAACAATAACAGGGAGGATACGAAGTTGTGCACCACTTACATCTGCCTTAGGAATAGAACCAGAACCACTGAGGTCTTTGTTTACGAAATCATCCAAACGCACCTGGAAATACGCCGCTAAATGCTGTAATGTGTGGAGTCGAGGCTCTGCCCTTCCCTCCTCATACGCCCCAATCATGGCACGTTTCACACCTATCTTAGTAGCCAACTGCTCTTGCGTAAGCGCTTCCTTCTTGCGAAGAAATTTGAGATTATTCTTTACGTAATTCATAAGACCTATCTTTAATCGGTAGTTTTACAATGCTAATTTAATTAGATTTCTAATATTTTCATCATTATATAGCTTCTTTTTTCTGTAGATGGATTTAAAAACCGCTTTAAACGAAATCACCATTGACAAAGAACAGGTGTATCAGGAATGGATACAGTGGGCTACCCAGCACTCTGACAAACTCGAAGAGGTCTTGGAATATGCCTTTAACGGCAATAAAAAAGAGCGACTAAGAGGAAGTTGGATCCTTCATCATGTCAGTGACAAACGACCAGAGGTGTTCTACATCAAGGAAAAAACGATGATTGAACAACTTGAAAAAACACAAACAGATGCAGAAGTGCGATTCATCCTGCGGTATTACTCTAAATATAGATTGCCCCGACACGAAGAACGCGAAGGGCTACTCGCAGACTATTGCTTCAAAGTATTGATGACACCTAGCGATGCTGTGGCACCGAGAGTCTACAGCATGAGTATTCTTCACAAATTGGTCTTAAGGTATCCGGAATTGGCCCATGAACTTCAGGAAAGCATACAATGGGCACTAGAGACAGGCAGCGCAGGGATGAAAAGTCGTGGAAAGAAAATCTTACAAGACCTTTCCAAAAAAGGCCTAATCTAAGGGATAGCCAGCCATAGCATTACCGGCTAAAAAACCACCGGTCCACGCTGCTTGAAAGTTAAATCCACCTGTGATTCCATCGATATCTAGAATCTCCCCAGCAAAAAATAAATTAGGTACAACTCGAGAGGAGAAGGTTTTGAAATTCACGTCTTTAAGATCGACGCCTCCCGCTGTGACGAATTCTTCTTTAAAAGTGCTCTTGCCTGTAACTTGATAAACAGCACTGCACAATTCACCGGCTAAAGCCTTGATCTGCTTGCTTGAAATATCTCCCCATGTGGCAGTATTTGGAATACCTGCGGCAGCAACCATAGATTTCCATAGTCGTAATGGTACCTCGTAGTGGGTGTGATTTCCTATTCGCTTTTTACCACTCTCCTTCTTCTCTCGAAGAAATTCAGATACGACTACCTCCTCATCGCGACCAATCCAATTCACCAGAATAGGGAAACGGTAAAATCTATCGTTTAATTCGCGTGCACCCCAAGCACTCAAACGCAATACCGCTGGACCACTCAACCCCCAGTGCGTAATCAATAGCGGGCCCGAGGCTTCTAAATCAGAACTTGCAACCTGAACTGTAGCATGAGGCAAACTAATTCCACTGAGTCCTTTGATTCGCGAATCTTTGATGTTAAACGTGAATAAGGAAGGTACAGGAGGTACAATTTTATGACCGGCCTTCTTCAATTGGTCCCAAATGCCTTTTGAAGAACCCGGGGCAACCATGAGCTTATCTGCGACTAATGATTCACCTGAAGTGGTTAGAATTTGCCAGGTGCCATCCTCAGCCTGAGTAAACGCCTTGACTCCAGAAGACCTGCGCACCTGTACACCGGCAGCTTCGGCAATTTCTATTAAACAATCGGCTATTGTTGATGAAGAATCGGTCACAGGAAAAACGCGGTTATCCGCTTCAATCTTAAGCTCTACACCGCGATCGGCAAACCACTCCATGGTATCGCCTGGCTGAAACTTATGAAAAGGGCCTAAAAGTTCTTTAGCTCCTCGAGGATAGTAGGTGGCCAATTCTTTTGGATCGAAACAAGCGTGTGTAACATTACAACGACCACCTCCACTGATTAGCACCTTACCTAGGACATCTTTGCCTTTTTCAAGCAGCAGCACATTGAGCTCAGGATTTGCCTCAGCGCAAGATATGGCTGCAAAGAAACCTGCAGCACCTCCTCCTATAACGACGACGTTATTCATGAGACAAAAGTACGTAATAGGCGGATGTTTGGTGTGTTTAAATAGAATTGGTTTGTTTAAAATTAAACAGAGTGATAGTTTTGCCACAAATTTGAATGCACATGAATTTACGAGAGGCCTTAGAAGAAGCATTGAGGAAGCGACCGTTTTTGGAAGAAGCACTCCAGGAAGAACTTATTAATCTAAGTTCCCTTGCCCGTATATTGCAGCCCGAAATAGCCGCTAGCACTGGTAAAGAAGTAAAAGAGAGTGCACTTGTCATGGCCATTCGTCGACGTGAGCCACGTCTACAGCTCAAGATGCAACACAAGCTTCAGCAGTTCATCGCATCGCTCGGTGATATCATTGTTCGTTCAAACCTGGTAACCTACACCTACGTTAAAACCAATGCCCTTCCAGCAAAACAAGCGGCATTTCTTGAATCTATTGCTGAAGACAATGATGGATTTCACAGCTTCACAGGCGGTATGGAGGAGACTACCATTATTGTAAGTGAGAAGTACCGATTGTATTTGGAACAAGCCATGCAAGGCGAAACTTTATTGAGTACAGAAACTGAACTCAGTTCAATCACGCTCCGCTTGCCATCGAGTAGTTCAGAGGTCATAGGTCTCTACTACTTCTTCTTCAAACATATTGCCTCCGCCGGGGTGCCAATAAAGGAAATCATATCAACTACAAACGAGGCTACATTCATTGTACACAGTGCAGACGTGAATTCGGCCTTTACGACCATAAATACTATCAAACGTCCTGTTTAAAACCTTTTGTTTTCCACATTATTAGGGGCTTAGCGTAATCCGGGGCAATTTATCTGGACTAATACTTAAATCCTTAATAACAATGGAAAATCAAGTTCAATTGATCGGACATCTTGGAATGAATCCAGATTCCAAGGAAATCAACAAGAGTGTTAAAACGACATTCACACTAGCGACCAATACGGTGTATCGCGATAGTGATGGCAACAAGAAAACCATGACTGATTGGCACAATATTATCGCTTGGGGCGGGTTAGCACAGACGATGGAACAATACCTTAAGAAAGGCGATAAAGTCGGCATATCGGGCCGCTTAGTAACTCGTTCGTACGAAAATGCTGAAGGTGTAAAGAAATACTTTACTGAGGTTGTCGCAAAAGACATGTTGATGTTGGGCGGTAAAAAGCCTGAATAGCTCTAGCATTAGGCCTCTCTAACCGAGGGGCCTATTCTTCCAATTGACCGCTTACTATAATTCCGTCTTCGAAAACCACGGTACCAAAATCACCGGTAATCGGACGTTCCACACTGAGCGCTTCAGTTAGTCCTATTTGAGAACCGTCTATTTCATATAGCCTTGGACGTGCAGCTAAATCTCCTAAGTCGTCTACGGTATATATCACTGCTTTGTTGTGACCGTTCATGGCTAAAACGCGCTTAACAGCTACATCCACCCGCATGTGTGCATACAATACATCGGTAAATACCCACTCTAGTTGGCCCTTTTCGTTTAACGGTAGCTCATCGTAAGCGGTTATTGGATCTTCTGAAGCGGCCAATGAGTGAAGAATCAGCTGAACACCAAATTCACGTGCTCTGGTTCTATCCAAATCACCCTTGGCAACACCACTTTCGATGAGAATATTTGGAATACCCTGTGACATCAGGTAATCGCCTACTGCCGTTGGATAAAATTCATCTGTGTAGCGACCAACTCCAATCAAATCTTGGTTCATAGCGTCAAGGGCGTTACCCAACCTATTCATAATTCGACGACGAAGTGGCGTTATCTCGCGAGTACTTTCACTTGAAGGAACCAGCAGCGAAGTGAAGGCACTGTGCCCATTCACATGGAAAATAGTCCGCTGATCGTGAAGATTAAAGCACAATTCTGGCTCAATCATTCGTAACCAACCGATAAGCTTGGCGCTTTCTATAGTTTGGAAAGACCTAAAATCCCTGTTTAAATCAACACCCATCCCATTTCGACGTGTATACCTAACATAGGCATCTGGGTTGATCACTGGAATGATATGAAGTTTGAAGCCTGCTGCATTAATTTGTTTCGATTGAAACATTTCAATTAGCTGTAAAATGATGTGAATGCCCGTGGTTTCATTCCCATGCATACCTGCCCAAATACAGATATCACGAGTACCGTCGCCCAAAACGGCACTAACAATGGGTCTTTCTTCAGAAGAATAGCCAATGATATCCCAATTATAAAGGCCGATAAGCTCGTTATAAGGCAGGTACTGGTTGTTTTTATAAGTGTATCCCATCATTTCTTTCCGTGCGTTCAAATTTAGGGTCTTTATTTAAGATTCATTGTCGAAATTGGTACGACTAATGCCATTTACAAATGAAACCACACTACCTTCTGTTTTTGTTTCTTTTGAATCAATCATGTGATACAAATGAAACATCCATAACTATAGCTTTTGGAAGCTGTAATGATCCAGAGCATAATCTAACTGTCTTACCGCACCTTTCGAAGGCCTTGGACAGTGCTGATTATATGATATGGCTTGGCGATAACGTCTATCTAAAGAACGACGAATGGCAATATCGAGATAGTATTGAGGCTAAATACCATGACGTATTTGAACGCGCACAATTCCAGGAAATACTGGCTAAAACGGAACATTTAGCGATTTGGGACGATCATGACGCAGGACCTAACGACTGTAGTAGCTTGAGCGAGGGACTAGACCTCACCATGGATTATTTCAAATACTTCTGGCAGCCCTCCTACTCTATGCCTAATCCTAAGAGTTATTACGGTTCCAAAACGAGCCATGATGGTCTTGTGGAATTCTTCTTTCTAGACAACAGAACCTTTAAGATCCCTGTAGATTCTACAGGAGCAACTCTTTATGGCGATGAGCAATTGGCATGGTTAGAGGCTGCTTACGCAAGTTCTAGCGCGGCAATCAAGGTTGTTCTAATGGGTGGCCAATTCTTGAATTCAGCACCAACCTTTGAAAATGTGAGCATTTACCCAGAGGAGCGGCAACATATAATTGACTTATTTTCAAATAGTTCTGGAATTCCTGTGGTTCTCACCGGCGATCGGCATCACGGCGAAATAAGTAAGCTAATAACAGACAATGGTAAATCGATTTACGATGCAACCGCATCACCACTAACGGCAAAGAGCTTCCCACACCACGAAGAGAACAACATCTATCGGACTCATGTCAATACAACTGAAACAAATCACTTTGGATTGATGCGTGTGAATTTTAAAAACAACCTTCCTAAGACTATCGATATTCAATTGATTGGCGAGCAAAATGAAGTCCTTTTTTCATTACGTGAAACGCTATAAATAGAAATTTTATACATCTGTATTTCAGTGTATTAATGCCGTATTATTAAAGTTGTAGTTTTTGTTTATGGTTTTACGTAAGATGAAAAGGTGTTGACTTGTTAGTTTCTTCTTTTTGACTTTGCTCTAGTTCTGTTTCATTTGAATTAATTTAGTTTTCATGCAAGAAGTAGTTGATCGCATAGATAGTTGGATGAAAGAAAAGGGTCTTTCTGCTCCTGAGCTCGCCAAAGAGCTCGGAATGAATAGATCTACCGTTGTTCATATTCTTGGCGGTCGAAATAAGCCGTCACTACAGTTCGTCATTAACCTCGCTGCATTTGATTCTGAATTGGACCTGCGCTTTTTACTAATGGGCACATCGTCACCTACCCCAATCCCTAATAACCCCAATACTACCCAGGAGCCTAAGGTTAAAGTGATAGAGAAAATCAAGACCGTTTCTAAGGGAAAGAATACTATGATCGTTCTCAATGCAGATGGAACGTATAAATCTTTCGTAGAGCAATAAAGGCGTAGTATATTTGTAAGGTAAACGATAGCACAATGAAATCAAAAGCAACTGTATTTGCCGTCCTCATTTTGGTAGCCGCCTTAAGCCGATTATTACCTCATTATCCGAACTTTACGGCTATGGGAGCGCTCGCTTTTTACACTGCATTTTCGGGTAAAAACGTTTGGCAATCATTAGCCATAATGGCCGGCACAATGATGCTTACTGATTTAGTGCTCAATAACCTAGTCTACCCTTCTGGTGAGTTTGTCTTTATGTACGCTGGTAGTTTATTTACCTACGTTGGCTTTGCAGCATATTCATTAATGGGTTACTTGAGTAAATCACGTAAAAGTGCTGCATTAGGTCTAATTGCGGGAAGCATCATTTTCTTTGCTGTTTCAAACTTTGGGGTATGGTTCAGTGCCTTCAGCCCTTATCCAAAAACAGGAACGGGACTACTAGCAGCGTATACTGCAGCAATCCCGTTTTATGCACCTGAGCTTCTTTCTAGCTTCTTGTTCTCTGCAATTGCAGGTTACGCAGAATCTAGAGTAAAGGCAACAGCCAACGCTTAATTTACCAAGGCTTGGCGTGGAATAATTCCTGCGTCAATACTATCTAGCAGCATACCGTTCAAATCATATTGGTAAACCTTACCAGCGCTTGCATAGTCCTTTGCATCATGCAGATAAAGGACGTTTGCCAGTAAATCTAAGTTGTACCCTCCTGTTTTCGTAATAGCATTTGAAGGCCACGCAGTAGGAGCCAACGACGTCTTGACTACAGCACCCGAATATGAGGCGTTCAAGAAATACAGGTTTGTTCCATCGGTTTTTAATGCAATTGCGTGAACGGCATTCGTTGGTGCAGCGATTACTTCTACAGCAGAGCCGTTCTCAATCTTCCATAAACTTGCCGGTGTAGATGCGGAACCCGACCAATCTTCATAGCCCGCGCACAAAACATACACTGCAGAACCAATTTGTACAAACGAATTCGGCTTATCTCCTACTCTAAGGGTGTCTACGCTACTTGAATTAAGATCTACGACAGCCACCCGGTCATCATTACCGAAACCACCATTGAGACCAACATAAACCAAATCACCATCGGCATGCACTTGTTCACTTACCCCGAAAACGTTAATGCTATCTGTGAGCTGACCTGTGTATTTATCAAGGACCTTGATGTAATCCGACGACCACGTTGTTACTACGAGTTTGTTTCCAGTTTCCGCCAAATACCTTGGACCCGATACTAAAGCCGACCAATGCTCTAGCATCGATTTTCTGCTTATACCGCGAATTATACCCGCATTATTGACAGAGACAACGAGCAATGAATCGGCGTGTATCATATGCTGACCTATATTTCCTAAGGCAAAGCCGTTTTCAGTACTAAAAGCAGATTGAACTACAGTATCAGAGTTTCCACCTACAGCATCGATTGTCGCTGTCCCCCCTGTAAACGCACCTTCATTTAGAATCAGAAGTGCGTCCTCGTAAACTGTCGGTTCAGCGGGTAATGGCGTCTTTGTGCACGCCGTAGCTGCTATCACAGCAATTAAAAAGATTCCTTTTTTCATGATTTAGAATTTAGTTGAAGAGTCAAAGAATAGTACCTACCTGGTAATGGATAGTTAAGAAAGAAGTTGCGTTCAGCTCCCGTTATATTATGCACGGTTAAGAGCAGACGTAGCTTTTTGAGAATTTTTGTTGTCACACTCAGATCCATCCACAACTCGCTCGGAATGGTCCCTAATGGACTATTGTCCCTAAGCGTTTGTCTTTGGCCCATGTAATGGGTACGTAATTGTGTGTTGAATACACCTGCGTCATAGGCAATGGTATAAACCGCATTAAAATCGGGCCTATACAATAGTGATGTGCCTTCATTTCCGGCAATTATTGCTTCAAGTACACGACTGTATTGATGGGTCAATGAAAGTTCATTAAACCAATCACCATACTTATAACTCCCTATAACTGTACTAGTCGAAGTATATGCTTGCTCTATATTTTCAGGACTCCAAAATCCATTTGGACCCGGCGTCCATTGAATAAGGTTCGTGAAGTAAAGCTGATCCGTACTCACGAACAAGGACAAATCTTCCCACTTCTTGGCTAAGCTATATTTGGCGCCGTAAGAGCGTTCCGCTGACAAATCGGGATTACCGCCAGGGTTCCAATACAATTCATTGATGGTTGGCAGCCTGTAGAACGTACCCGCCGTTAAATGATGATTTCCTAAACGACTTTTCCCGGTCCAATTCACTTGTGCCCCACCAAAGCCTGATTCGTTCCAAAACGATGCCTTTCCGAGAACAGAGACATGTTCTCCAAAGCGTTGAAGATGACTAGCATTGATCTGTACTAACGACGCATTTCGTGAAGTACCAGCACCACGTAAATAACTCCCAACTAACGTGGAAGTATAGCTTTTGCGGTCTTTAGCTAGTCGTAGGGTCAATTGATCATAAGTATTGGTATCCCTAAGATTTAGAAAGGATGCTGTATCGGTATACGCTTGCCATTCTTTGCCGTAAAAGAGTGTGGCTTTCACATCTCTTTTCTGCGCAGCAAATAAACCCCGCACAGAACGGTCCTCGAGATGATTCAGATTTCCTGAAGTAAGCACTGAACCCCGGCTATTCTTCGTTCCTTCCGTGTACCACATGTTCGTATTCCAACGAACCCTTCCTACTTTACCCTGATAGCGCTGCAGGACTGTTAAGGTTGAATATTCCATACCGCGCATAATGAAATCATTACTTCCTAGCCTGTAGGGATAAGCATTATCACTTTGCTCGGTCTTGATGAATGAACGGTAACGAACACCTGCGAATTCTCCACCATTTTGAACAACGAAGGACCTCAAGCCAATGCTGCTCCCTCCAAATGCCGTAGTAAAGAAAGATTTGCCTGAAGCATTCCAACTTAAATCGAGACCACCTATCATTCCACTCTCGCTTCCAAGCGCAGCGTTAGCACCAGAGGATATGCCATTTTCCGGTAGCAATACTGAAGGTACCAAGCTAAGGTCAATCACGCCGGAAGCCATACTGCTGATATCTATGCCTTCCCATACCACTCTACTCTGGGCGCTGTTAGCTCCCCCTAAATTCAAGGTAGCAATACTCCCCGGCGCATACTGACGAATTTGAAAACGTGAATCCTTTTGTAAATAAGTGGCTATATCTAGTAGACCTAATTGGGTAGAGTCTACGACTGTCCTGTTTTCGGAAAAGTCAAGACCTTCCGCTAGTATAGTAGCCGTACTGAGCGTATCCGAAGATTGCGCACTAAGAATATGTGTGCCCAAACATAATGTGGACAGTAACCAATTTTTCATACCATCAGAATTGCTTGACCCAGAGCAATAGTTTCTAATTTTAATTACAGGTCAAGTATTCTGGCTCCCCACTCCCACTTAACTCCTTCCCGCTATTGCAGTGGATTTGTTAAGCTTTCACTGTGGGTTACAGCTGCTGGCACAGCCCCGAACTTCAATCGGGTTCCTTTTTAAAAACCACCTCCGTGGTTCAACCTACAAGTACAAAGTTACGTTAATGTCGACCACTAAAGACGTTTAGAGCACTATTATATGCACTTTCTAGTGCCAGAGGATCAAGGCCGTGTGAGACTTCGTTCATTTCCTCGATTGCGGTAAGCACTTTTTCGGTAGGCATGTTACCAATTAGTGCATCTGAGGCAAAAGGACAACCGCCAAAGCCTCTAAGGGCAGTGTCTATACGAGTGCAGCCGGCATTGATTGCTGCCTGAGTTTTGGCTGCTGCCTCGTCATAGGTGCTATGCATATGAGCGCCCCAAGGAACCGTGCTTTCCTTTTTTACTAAATCACAAAGCTCAATGACCTTTTCTGTAGTGCCTTCACCCGTTGTATCGCTAAGGGAGATGAGATCTGCACCTAGAGATTCAGCTTGAAGCAAGCGTTCAAGTACCAAATCACGATGATACTCTTCTCCGTACGGATTACCGAAAGCCATACTTAGGTAAATAACTAGCTCCACATTATGCTTATCGGCCATCTCCTTTACGCGTTTCAAGTCTTCCATGCCATCCTTAATATTCTTGCGGGAATTGCGCAATTGAAATTCCTCACTTACGCTAAATGGATAGCCCCAGGCATCGATAAAGTCAAATTCCGTAGCTCTTCTAGCCCCGCCCTCACTGGCAATAATTGATAATAATTTCGTGTCGGAAGTTGCCCTGACTTCTTCCAATGCGGCAAACAAGGGTCGAGCATCAACCATTTGCGGCATGGCGCGTGGGCTAACAAAAGAACCTGCATCTATGGTGTGAAATCCACAGTTGGCTAACATCTTGATGTGATTGATTTTTTCCTGGGTTGGGATAAAATCTTGGAATCCTTGCCAAGCATCTCTTGGACACTCTACAATGGAGATATGGGTCATTCGGTCTGTAATTGGGTTCTACCCGAAGTTACAAAGAACGAAGCATTCTACGCACCATTGCTGGTCCTTCGTAAAGGAAACCAGTCCAAACTTGTACCAAATCGGCGCCAGCATCGAGCTTTTCTTTGGCATCCTTACCTGTAAAGATCCCACCAACGGCAACAATGGCAATGTCCTCTGACAGTTTATTTCTGAGGTAGCGAACGACTTCAGTACTGCGCTCACGGAGAATCTTACCACTTAATCCACCTGCACCCATAGCTGCTACTTTCTCCTGTGATGCTTTCAATCCAGCACGTGAAATGGTAGTATTCGTGGCGACAATACCGCTGAGTTTTAGTTCGTTTACAATACCTACAATATCGTCTAGCTGACCGTTTGTCAAATCCGGTGCTATCTTGAGCATCAATGGTTTAGCACCAAGTTCTTCATTTTTCGCTTTAACCTCTTTCAGCAATGCTTTCAACGGCTCTTTTTCTTGAAGCTCTCTCAAGTTTGGCGTATTCGGAGAACTGACATTGACCACAAAATAATCCACTACATCGTGCAATGCCTCTACACCTTTAATGTAATCCGAGGTCGCTACATCGTTTGGCGTTACCTTGTTCTTACCGATGTTTCCTCCAATAATGATATCGGTTTTCTTTTTCGCCAAACGCAATGCAGCAGCATCTAAACCGCCATTGTTAAAGCCCATTCTGTTAATGACAGCCTCGTCCTCTACGATTCTAAAAAGACGTGGTTTGGGATTACCATCCTGTGGCTCTGGTGTTAGGGTACCCACCTCAATAAAACCGAAGCCAAAAGCGCTGAGCTCATTGTAAAGCTTGGCATCTTTATCAAAACCTGCGGCTAACCCAACAGGATTTTTAAAGTGCAATCCCATGACTTGTTTTTCTCTTCCTTTTAGAGAGCCGAAAAATAATGATGTAATGGCCTTCACGCCAGGTATCTGAAACAATACCTTAAGTGTTTTAAATGTGAAGTGATGTGCCTGCTCGGCGTTCATCAAGAACAATAAAGGTCGAATGAGGCCTTTGTACATATTAGTATCTTTTTAATCGTGCTAAGTCTCTCTTGGCGTCCTTATCTTTTAACGATTGACGCTTGTCGTAGTTCTTTTTACCTCGGGCTACAGCAATATTTATCTTCACCCACCCCTTTTCACTAATGAAAAGTTTTGTCGGAACCACAGTAATCCCTTGATCTTTGGTGGCTTTTTCAATCTTCTCAAGTTCACGCTTGGCTAAGAGCAGTTTCCGTTCCCTTATAGGATCATGATTGTAAATGTTTCCATGAGACCATTCAGCGATATTCATGTTTTTGATAAAAAGCTCTCCATCTTTGAAATAACAATAGCCTTCGGCGATAGACGCCTTGCCCAGACGAATGCTCTTAACTTCAGTGCCCTGAAGCTGCAAGCCTGCCGTGTAGGTATCTAGCCACTCGTAATCGAATTTGGCCTTTTTATTTTTGATTTCAATGGATTTCACAGCAGCAAAGGTACGCTACTCCTTGTCTTTTAACATAGGTACAAAGGCAGCATCTCCTAAAACCTTTTGAACAAAGCTGCCGTCTGACATCTTTTGAATTCTTACCATTTTTTGTGTGCCCTCACCTACTGGAATAATCATGATGCCACCTTCTTTCAATTGAGCCAGCAGTGCTTTGGGCACATAGGGTGCTCCACAAGTGACTATAATTCTATCAAATGGCGCAAAGACTGGCATCCCTTTAAAACCATCACCGAATTTCTGCTCTGCACGTAATCCAAGGAGTTTGAGCATCTTTTTAGAGAAATCGACCAATTCTTTTTGACGTTCAACTGTGTATAGCTTAACACCTAATTCCACAAGTACTGCGGCTTGGTAGCCACATCCTGTTCCGATTTCAAGCACTTTCATTCCAGGGGTAACCTCGAGCAATTCGCTTTGCCAGGCCACCGTAGAAGGGTGACTGATGGTTTGTCCTGCAGCGATTGGGAAAGCTTTGTCTTGGTAGGCATGTTGGTGAAATCCGCTCTCTAGAAAGAGGTGACGCGGCACACGATTCATAGCATCCAATACTTTATCCGATGCATAACCCTCTGATTTTAAGTGCTCACAGAGTTGTTTTCGTTGACCTTGAAATATGGGTGTATCGCCGTGCATTGAAGTTTCAAAGTAGGTCAAGTAACACTGATTTCAGTAGAATTTAGATGGAGTTTTTAACAAATAAGGATTGGCTTTGATTCGTTAACTTTGGACACTCCATATGAAGCGATTATCCATCATTCTCTTTTTAGGTCTCATTGCCTTTGGCTTTCAGCGTTGTGATACAGCCCCAGCACCCGAGGTAGCTTACATCACGGTAGATACCTTATTAGTAAACGCTAGTGGTGCTCAGGGGACGTCTTCGTCAAAACTTAATACACTTTGGGTAGAACAAAATGGAGCACAGATTGGGGCTTTTATCCCGCCTTGTGAAATTCCCGTTTTGGCAGGAGAAAAGCAAGAAATTCGAATCATTCCGGGAATAAGTATTAACGGTAGCTACACGCAACGCAATCAATACGAGATGCTCAAGGCCAAGAATTTCACCTGGGATCTCGAACCATATAGCAAGCGCTCATTAAGTAACGTTCAAAAAACATTCAGCTATAACGACAACTTCACTATCCGCATTGTAGAAGACTTCGATGGTGTTGGGTTAAGTTTTAACCGTGCACCACAGAGCGACACCACATTACAAATCGTGGATGATACTGAAGGTTCTTACCAGCATCCAGGTGAAACGCCAAATTCAAGTGGTAAAATCACCATGCGACCTAAGACAATAGCGGAATTCAGAACTCCTGAAGCTTTTGAATTGCCGAAGGCAGGTGCCAATGTTTGGCTTGAAGTCAATTACAAAACAGAAGTGCCTTTAACCTTTGGAGTTATTGCGAATGAGCTTTTACAGAGCTTGCAGGCACCGGTAGTCACATTATTTCCCAACGAAGATTGGAATAAAGTGTACCTAAATCTCGTTACTGAGGTAAGCGGCTACCCCAACGCTGGTGATTACAACCTGTTTTTCGGCGCTATCAACGGTACAGACGATACTGCCACAGTATTCATCGATAACATAAAACTACTGTATTGAATCGAGCAGAAGTACTTGAGGGTCGCTTGAAAATCGTTTATGTCGTTCTAGACTTAATCGCAGGCACGTTGGCCTATTTGGCTTTGCATGCCGTTCGAAAGCTCGTTGTGGAGCCCACACGCTTCGGGGTGGAATTGCCCCTTGAATTTGACGATAAGTTTATTCGGGCAGCCCTATTGACCTCCTTTCTTTACGTCCTAATTAGTGCACTTGGTGGCACTTATAGGGACTTAACTCGAAAAAGCAGACTCAAGCAAGCTTTTAATACCCTATCCGCCTCGGTGATGACTTCCACCCTGCTGTTTTTCTTAATCTTCTTAGACGACTACATTAAGTTTTACAGTCAATACTACACCACCTTAGGCACTTATGCAGCAACACTACTAGTGAGTAGTGGATTATTTAGATTCTCTTTGGCCTCGTATGTGCGTCATCAATTGGACAGTAAAAAACTCACTTTTCGCACCATACTTATTGGTGCTGGCAAAGAGGCCGGCGATTTGTTAGACTCTTTCAAGCAGGAACGAACCAAAGGATACGAGTTTATAGGCTATATGACTATGAATGGTGAGCAGATTGATCCGCGCATTGCTCCTTTACCCTACCTAGGAACCACGACCCTTTTGAAAGATGTGGCAAATGACAATGACATTGAAGATGTGATTATTGCCCTCTCTACTGGAAACAGCGAAACCATTGCGAACATTGTGAGCGACCTTGAAGACGTTAATCTTCGCATTCACGTCTTGCCCAACCTGTTCAGCATTTTGAGTGGCCAAGTGAAAATGGAGAGTTTTGGACGCTCAATGATCGAGGTCAAGAGAGCGTTGGTGCAGCCTCATGTGGCAGTCATCAAACGTATTTTTGATATCGTTTTATCAATTATTCTTTTGATCGTTTCTTCCCCTATTCTTTTGTGTGGTATTATCGGGGTAAAGCTTACTTCACCGGGTCCAATTTTTTACAGACAGAGTCGGTTGGGTAAAAACGGTAAACGATTCAAAATCATCAAACTTCGAAGCATGGTGGTTGATGCGGAGCAGCTTGGACCGCAACTCAGCAGCGAGGAAGACCCAAGGATTACCTCTTGGGGACGTACCATGCGCAAGTATAGGATTGATGAGTTGCCTCAATTTTTGAATGTGCTTTTTGGAGATATGGCCATTGTTGGGCCACGTCCAGAGCGGAAATTTTACTTCGACCAAATAGTCGCTCAAGCGCCACAGTATAAGTTTTTGCTGCGTGTCAAGCCCGGTATTACTTCTTGGGGTATGGTAAAATACGGCTATGCTGAGAATGTCGCAGAGATGCTTGAGAGAGCACGCTATGATTTAATCTACACAGAAAACATCACCCTGTTGAGTGATATCAAAATCCTCTTCTATACCTTAGTTACCGTCTTACAAGGCCGAGGAAAATAAGAACCCAAATAACTTATCACATATGAAAAACATTACTGTCATTGGTGCAGGAACTATGGGCAACGGAATTGCCCACGTTTTTGCGCAAAGCGGCTATGATGTTCAGCTTTTTGATATTAACGAAGCTGCCCTTGAACGTGCAGTTGCGACCATTGGCAAAAACATGGACCGTCAGATTGCTAAGGAAAAGCTTACTGAAGCCGATAAATCTGCTGCCCTTGCCCGCCTAACCACCGGTACAGATCTTAAAATTGCCGTAGGCTCCGCAGATTTAGTCGTAGAAGCAGCCACGGAGAACGCAGATTTGAAATTCAAGATTTTTAAAGACTTGGATGAATTGGCCCCAGCGAATTGTATCCTCGCCTCCAATACATCTTCAATAAGCATCACGAAGATTGCTGCGCAGACCTCACGTCCAGATAAGGTCATCGGCATGCACTTTATGAATCCTGTGCCGGTAATGAAGCTCGTTGAAATCATCCGCGGATATAGCACCTCAGATGAGGTCTGTGATGCCGTTGTAGAGACGAGCAAATCACTCAGTAAAATTGCGGTAGCCTGTAATGATTACCCTGGTTTTGTAGCCAACCGCATATTGATGCCTATGATTAACGAAGCCATTATATCCTTGCACGAAGGCGTTGCAGGTGTGGCTGAGATAGATGCCATCATGAAATTAGGTATGGCGCACCCAATGGGTCCATTACAATTGGCCGATTTTATTGGCCTAGATGTATGTCTTAGCATTTTAAACGTGCTTCACGACGGCTTGGGCAATCCAAAATATGCCCCTTGTCCACTGCTCGTAAATATGGTTACTGCAGGGAAATTGGGCGTAAAATCGAAAGAAGGTTTTTACGACTATTCAAATGGAGTGAAAGAAGCTCTCGTAAGTTCACAATTCAAATAACAACAGATACACTATGAAATTAAGCGCAACTCTAGCTGCTGCCCTTATTGGAACTGCAGCATTTGCACAAGTTGATCTAATCAACAAAGTAAAAGACAATGGTGCCGATGCTCCATTAGGCTATGAATGGGAAACTGTAGTAGATATTGAAGCTACTCCTGTAAAGAACCAAGGTGCTTCGGGTACTTGTTGGTCGTACGCAACTACTTCATTTGTGGAGAGTGAGATGATCCGTATGGGTAAAGAGCCAATTGATATCTCTGAAATGTTCACTGTTCGCAAAGTTTACGAAGACAAGGGAGAGAAATACGTTCGTCTTCACGGTTACTTAAACTTCGCTCAAGGCGGTGCACTTCCGGATGTGATGTACGTGATCAAAAACTACGGCGCTGTTCCCCAAGAGGCCTATAATGGGTTAAACTACGGTACGGAAATCAATCGTCATGGCGAGATGGAAGCTTCTTTGAAAGGAATCTTAGATGCTGTAATCGAAAACAAGAACGGTAAATTGAGTACAAGCTGGAAGAAAGGCTTCAACGGCGTGCTTGATGCATACTTAGGAGATGATCCTGCGCAATTTGGTTACGACGGTAAAACCTATACCCCACGCAGCTTTGCAGACGAGGTAATTGGTGTAAATCCTGACGATTACGTTCAACTAACTTCATGGACGCACTTCCCGATGTACGAAGCTTGTCAAATCCAAGTTCCTGATAACTGGACATGGGGAACTTCTTACAACTTACCACTTGACGAGATGATGGAGGTTATTGAAGGCGCTCTAACAGAGAAGTTCCCAGTTGCTTGGGCTTGTGACGTAAGCGACAAAGGGTTTTCAATCCGCAACGGTATCGCTGTCATGCCAAACCAAAGCTGGAAAGAAATGTCTGACGAAGAAGTGAACGCAGTGTACTCTGCGCCGCACGCTGAGGCTGAGATCACTCAAGAGATGCGTCAGGAACAGTACGACAACTACTTAACCCAAGACGATCACGGAATGGTACTTCAAGGTATCGTTAAAGACCAAGAAGGCAACCAATTCTTCATTGTAAAGAATTCTTGGGGCGATATCCCGAACGACTTTAAGCCAGGCTATTTGTATGCTTCAGACAGTTACATGCGCCTAAAGACTATTAGTGTAATGATGCACAAGGACGCATTACCTAAGTCGCTAAGAAAGAAACTCGGCCTGTAATTAAAACGGCAATCTGAATTTAGAATCCGCTCTTGCACTCAAGGGCGGATTTTTTTGTTGGTACCCCCTCCATAGCCAAACACTCACCCAGGCAATTGCCATTCCCAATACTGCGCCGGCCATTATATCGGTGAACCAATGCGCCATGAGATACACTCTGGATAATCCTACTAAAATGGCGCAGAGTACTAAGGTAACTTGGATGACATTGCGTGTTGTAAAAAGTGCCAACATCGTAAATAAAACAAATGCAGTGGTCGTATGTCCTGAAGGAAATGCAAAGTGTAGGGGAATATCGGCAGTATTGGACAATAGTACTTCGGCCTTATCTAGAACAGCCAAAGGACGAGGCGATGGTGCGAAGACTACTTTTTTAAATAACGCCACCAGCACTGCACTCAACACAGCTCCTGTCAATAACGGAAAGACCATTTTCCAGCGGCGGTCAAAGACGAACGCAATAACAACAACCGCGTATAATGCACCCTCTCCCCATGTGGTGATCATAGACATAATAGTTTCACCAGGTTTGCTAAAGAAACGGTGATGGAAAGCTAGCTGGGCTGCTTCTTTACTACCTGAAAGGGATAAAAAAATCCCGCAAGCCAATAAGAACAGACTTGCGGGAATTAAAAAGTATTTCATCTTTCGCATTACGCGCCGATAATGTGCTGTAGTTCGTGAATTTGACTGTCCCAAAGAAGTTTGGCTTCCTCAATCTCATCAGGTTCTGCAAAATCTGTAACAATGATAGATGTGTCCTTGGTGAGATCGTCCACTTGAATTTTAAACTCAAAGTAGGTATCAAGACCTTCCTCATCATCTTCTACCCATCTGAATCTTACTAGAGCATCCTGCTTTTTCTTCAACAGAATGGCTTGCTCTTCGGAGCCGTCCCAAAAGAAAGTGAATAGCTCAGTACGCGAATTTACATCGTCACAAAACCATTCGCTCAATCCTGAGGGAGTACTCAAAAACGGGAATAGCATTTTTGGTGATGCACGCAGCGGGAACTCTAACTCAAATTTTTCTTTTTCCATGATGAGGTTCAATAGTTTTTGCAATATAGCATTAAGTGTGTAATAGCCAAACGTTATCGTAATTAGTGTTCTTCAGGGCGACATGTTTTTGCTATTTTAGAAAGCAAACAAACACTCATGTCATCAGGTTCAATTTTTCGTAAACCAATCCTCTGGGTCGCAGCCCTCGGCTATTTCGTCGACATTTATGACCTCTTACTCTTTAGCATTATTCGCATCCCTTCATTGGCAGATCTTGGCGTGACCGATTCAGGCGACACAGGTCTTTTAATTCTCAATACCCAGATGTTCGGATTGCTACTTGGTGGTATTCTCTGGGGAATAATGGGTGATAAGCTCGGACGTACTCGCGTGCTGTTTCTTTCCATAGCCCTCTACTCTATTGGAAATGTGCTCAACGGATTCGTTCAGACGCCCATGCAATACGCATGGATAAGATTCTTTACGGGAATTGGGCTCGCAGGAGAATTAGGAGCCGGGATCACTTTAGTAAGCGAACTGTTACCTAAGGAAAAGCGCGGTATTGGTACTTCGGTTGTTGCTGGTGTTGGCTTGACCGGTGCGGTGCTCGCCTTTTTTATTGCTCAATGGTTTGATTGGCGCACCTGTTACTTCATCGGAGGTGGATTAGGCCTTGCACTTTTGCTGCTCCGCATGAGCGTATTCGAAAGTGGCTTGTACCA
>CATAPZ010000233.1:0-3873 GCA_949486955.1 Cryomorphaceae bacterium
CGAGGGCTGATCGAGGATTTGAAGACCTTACAAAGGCGTGAAGAAGCGATGCTGAAAAGCATGGTTCCGGATGATACGATAGGAACTGAGGGCAAGCTAAATGTCCCAATGAATAAGCGTCACGATAACATTATCGTATTGGTGGCCAATTTTAATGACTTTAACGCCCTTTCGTCTCAACTAGATCCCGATAAATTCATTGCTACCCTTGAGGATGGATTCCGCCGTTTGAAGGATGTATGCGACGAATATGATTTGCAAAAGATACGAACGGAGGAATGCAGCTTTATCGCCGCTGGGGGATTCAATGAAAAGTTTACTTCACCAAGAATGGCCCTCACTACAGCACTTGCCATGCAAAAGGCTATTAAGGACTGGAAGTCGGAACTTGGAGGCCTTGAAACTACCTTGAGTATAGGGATAGATATAGGATCTGTTGACTCTGGGGTATTGCAATCGTCAGGCGGTGTTTATGGTATTTGGGGCGATGTCTTTAAAAGGGCCAAGGATGTTGCCTTCGAATGCCCTCCAGACGGGGTCGCACTAAGCGAGGCATCGGTTTCAGCAGAGATTACTGGGACAGCTTGGCCACAGAGTACGACCATATCGACTTCGACAGGTACTATCCACATCTTTAGAGCATAAAAAAACCCCGACATTCGTAAGGCCGGGGCAGAAATCGTTCGCGTGGTACACACAACAAGTACGCTTAGATTTATTGATACCCCTAAGGTATTAATCAAAGGTATTGGCACGACCTAATCGCTAAGATAGTCTCAAAGTAGACACTCGCCATAAACCACGGTCCATTCTATAGAAACCTCGTGAGGCTCCCAGTCTGCTTCTAGTTGAGCACCGGACAAAAGGAATTCGATAATCAGTCCTTCCAAGGACCCTTCCCCAGAGAACAAAGGCTGTGGAGCCGTACTTAGCGTTATGGTAGTGGGTAAATTGTTGTTCCAAGGTTGGCTTGAAACGCTCGTATAATCGGGCCGCACAAGAATGGAAGCAACTGAACTCGACGGGTTTTGTCCCTGCACGGTTAAACACCATGGGCTTCTTCTTGGAACTTCCGTTACGCTGATATAGGCCTTAGATTCCAATAGCAGTTCGTTGGCATAATCTGCGCCCGCAGTAAAAGGCGGATCCAGCGAAGCTTCACTTACTTCATTGAGTGGAGATGAAATATCCACCCATAAATTTTGACCAATTAATGGAACGCTGAGAATATAGAAGAAGCAAAGGAGCCATTGTTTCATAACAAGTGGTATTGGATGTTGAAAGAATAGGAGCCGGCTCGCACCGTCCCGTAGTCATCGCCTTTTAAAACGTTCAGCTCAACAGGCACGCCATCAACGAGGCCGGTACAAATGCCTTCGGGTATGTGTAAAATGGTTTGATCGAAAGGACTTAAACCTATTACACCGTTATTTTGATAGGTACCAAAATTCACTGCTGTTTGTACTATTTCACATTCTAATTTTAGGGGTTGATCTGCGGCTATTAGAGCACGAACCTCCTTGGGATTGTGTCGCGATACGCTCATAAATAATTGGGCAGTACCCGCTTCTAAAGGAGTATTCAAAAGACATTCGCCAGCTTCTGCAGGAACTTCAGCTGTAGTACTAGTGCTAGATGATTGAAGTCGAATCAACGCAATGGGCGCGTATTCAATAGCAAAAGAGGTGTTTTGCGATACCACAAACGATTGTCCATATACAAGGACGGGTAGGCAAAAAGCGAGGATAGTTTTCATAGTTGTTGCATGGGTATGGTTTCTTCAAGTTCTTCGATATGTAGGGCTACAGGCAAGACATTTCCATCAGTAACTACTACGGAAGTTGGGGAGAACTTAAACCCCTTTTTTAGTCCATCGATACGCAGTTCGTAACTGCCCGGTGTTACACCACTTATGCGAAAGGCGCCAGAGGCGTCTACTGCACATTGATAGGAATCCGCCTCCCCTTGAAGAAAGACCTTTAAAGAGGGCAGTTCAATGGCGTTTCTTAGACCGATAGCATTGGAAAACCGGGTGACGACACTCCCTTGAATGCCACCACTTTTATAACAGGCAATAGCAACACGGTTTTGTTTGGATGCTAGGGTCAATACTTGCTCATAACCTTTAATAGGAAACTGCGCAAACGGCATACTGGCCGCATCAATTTCGAGTGTTGCGGTGGATTCCAATCCGTCGAACCTAAAGTATCCCGAGCCATCCGATTGTACGGTCCGATCGTTGCAACGAATGATTACATCTTTCAAGCCGTGACCGTCAATGTCCACAACATGGCCTTCCAAGGACTTACTCGTGTTCCTAGAAAATAAAGACCCTTGGAGGGCCAATTGTACGGGCATTCTTCGACTGCTTACCAGAGCAATCACCTGATGATTGACTCTTTTGGATATGCTTGCCTGATAAAACCATGGTATTGACGGCGAACTGGCGTAGCCCCCTTGGAGGTGAAACGAATAGGATCCTGCGGACCACCCGCCGTACGATCTAAAAGCCCATCCGCTCGCCAGCTTCTGTGCGCTAACCGACAGATTACCATGGCCACTGCGCCAATAATATTGTCCCATCCAGTTGGTGTTGACAGCGGCTTTTTTGACGCTGCTTTGTTGGCGGAATACAATGCTGTGCTGACCCATTCGATAACTCGCCTGGCTAGCGTATTGGGCAAATCCAGTGGAAGAATAAATGCCTCGCAGGTTCCATTGAAACTTTTGTAGTTGTAGTTGCATTTGGGCATTATGCAGTTGTGCCAAGTTGTTTTCGTGGCGGTTAAACGCGCTTTGTTGGTGGATTTTTATAAGTCCCCATTTGAGTGAATTACCAATCAATGCATTGCTTTGCTGAAGGCTTCGGCCTTGCCAATTTTTTGGAACAGAGAGCACTCTTCCGTGGGAACTCCACGGACCACGTTGCAGGCCCCAAGCGGCTTCTTGGAGCCCGCCAACACCCTTATACGAAATGTAATTGCGGCCGTGGTCAACATTTGCTTTTAGATGCGGCAGTACCCTTCCATCGAGGTACATACCTCCCGCTGAAAAGGAGTGCTTGTCGTACATCCAACGCTTGTGAGCTCCGAGATCGTACTCACTTATAAATCCACTCCAACCACGGTAGGCCCTTTCAGTATACCATTGGACACGAGGTCTTAGTAAAGAGGACGCCTGAAAGTTTTGTCGCCCGAGTTCCAGATGATTTTCCCCAGCACTATGGATTAAAGCACCGCGAACGAACCGGTTCCAGCTGACCAGATTAAGCGACCATTGTTTTCTGCGGTAGGAAAGTCTTCCGCTTGAAAAAGATTGAGCGCTGGACCATTGGTGCTGCAGCTGGTAGTCGACCAACGGAGCAGTTCTTGGGACATCCACGATAGATGTAGCGGGGTAAAAGCGCTTTTTTAGCGATAGCGTATAAGTCGAGTCCCATTCTTGGGCTGTGGCATGAACATCAATTTCATGAACCCCTGACCGTTGGTATTTAGCCTTGAAGGAAGTACCCGGCGATAAAAGGGCTACCCCAATATCAACGGTTGTATTCCCCGTGTTTGAGTGAAGTACTTCTGCACTTTCGCGCTGCTCTTCAAGTACAACAGATTCAATTCCGTGTTTCCTTTCAACATCCACTTGGGCGATAGATGAAGTGATGTCCGTCCCTCTACCTTCTAGAGTGATTTTAATGTTGTGCAGACCTGCTGGTGTGTTGGGGTGTACCATGAATAACAAAAAGGAAGACCCAGAATTTGAAGAACCTACGCTGGGCAATCCAAAAAAGGTGAAGTACCCTTCAGCTTCAAGATCTAAAGCAAGGTTTTCTTCTTGTACAAGTCCTGCCCATTCCAATCGAATATGACCGGTTTTACC
>CATAPZ010000234.1:0-2883 GCA_949486955.1 Cryomorphaceae bacterium
CCTTCTGGGTTTTTACCGCCTGCCGTTGCAAACGCCGGTTGGCCACCGCCACCGCCTTGGATATGCTGTGCCAAAGCGCGAACAGCATTGCCGGCATGCCAGCCCTTTTCCGCAACTAGATCGTCGCTTACCCCAATGCTCAACGTCCCTTTTCCGCCCGCCACATTACCCAAAACAACAAGGGTATTTGGGGTCGATTTTAGTTTAAATACAAGGTCCTTCACGCTACCGGCATCGAGTGCGGTGCGAGAAACAATCGCGCGAGCACCTGCATGGTCTACCGCATTGTTCTCCAAATCTTTCACCGCGCTTAACGCTTTCTCTTTGCGCAAGGCTTCAATCTCTTTTTGTGCCGCTGCTTCTTTGTCTTTCAACTGCTGCAGTGCACCGGCAAAATCTTGTGGGTTTTTCAATATATCGGAAGCCGCACGCAACTTCGCCAATTCCGCATTCACATAGTCCAGTGCGCCTTTTCCCGTTACTGCCTCTACACGACGTACACCGGCAGCCACTGCTCCTTCGGAAATGAATTTGAACAAACCTATTGAACCAGTAGCTGGCACGTGAATTCCTCCACATAGCTCAACCGAGGTGCCAAACTTAATAGCACGTACCGTATCGCCGTATTTCTCACCAAAGAGAGCCATGGCGCCCATGTTTTTAGCTTCAGCGATAGGGATATTGCGGTATTCCTCCAACGCATAGTTGGCTTGAATGCGCTCGTTCACCTTCGCCTCAATGGTGGCCAATTCCTCAGCGCTTACCCTCTGGAAGTGCGAGAAGTCAAAGCGCAAATAGTCCGGACGTACCAAAGAGCCTTTCTGCTCCACATGCTCGCCCAATACCTCACGAAGCACCTCATGCATTAGGTGTGTCGCACTGTGGTTCTTTGCCGTTTCATTACGGTCCGAAGTGTTCACTTGTGCCTGCCAAGTACCGCCGAGACTTTCAGGTAAGGTATCTGTAAAGTGAACGATGATGCCGTTCTCTTTCTTGGTATTAGTAATTTCTATCGTAAGGTCGCCTTGCGTTAAACTACCTGTATCCCCTACTTGACCTCCACCTTCTGCGTAGAACGGGGTCATTGAAAGCACCAATTGGTAGAACTCTTTTTTCTTCGCACTCACTTTGCGGTAGCGTGTAATGCGCACATCTGCCTCGGTGTAGTCGTACCCAATAAACTCCTCTTTGTCGTCTTCTTCAAGCTCCACCCAGTCGTCTGTGCTCAATTTGGTAGCGGCACGAGAGCGCTCTTTCTGTGCGGTCATTTCTTCTGTGAACCCTGCCATATCCACGCTGCGGTCGTTCTCGCGCATGATGAGCTCCGTTAAATCGATCGGGAATCCGTAGGTGTCGTACAACTCAAAAGCGCGCTTGCCGTCCAATACTTTTGCATCAGTCGCCAAAAATTCTTCCAGCTTCGCTAGGCCCTGTGCAAGGGTTTTTAAGAAGCTCTGCTCCTCCTCTTCGATCACCTTTTCTACCAACGCTCGTTGGGCGGTCAATTCTGGGAAGAATTCACCCATCTCACTTTCCAAGGTTTCGACCAATTGGAACATGAACGGTGATTTCAAATTCAAATAAGAGAACCCATAACGAATGGCACGACGCAAAATGCGACGAATAACATAGCCTGCACCTGAGCTTGCTGGAAGCTGCCCATCAGCAATAGCAAAAGCCACAGCTCTAATGTGGTCTGCAATCACGCGTTGTGCGATATCCGTCGCTTCTGCAGCACCGTATTTAATGCCTGAAATACCCGCCACCTTATTAAGAAGTGGTGTAAAGACATCTGTATCGTAGTTGGATTGCTTGCCCTGTAGGGCCATACAGAGGCGCTCAAAGCCCATGCCTGTATCAATATGTTGAGCCGGTAGATTCTCTAGCTCACCGCTTGCTTTGCGGTTGAACTGCATGAACACAAGGTTCCAGATTTCCACCACCTGTGGATGGTCCTCATTTACTAGAGAAGCTCCAGAAACTTTGGCACGCTCTTCCTCACTTCTGAGATCCACGTGGATTTCCGAACAAGGCCCACAAGGTCCAGTCTCACCCATCTCCCAGAAGTTATCCGCCTTATTTCCATTGAGGATGCGCTCTACAGGAACGAATTGGGCCCATAAATCTGAAGCTTCGTTGTCACGCGGCAGGTCGTCTTTGGCATCGCCTTCAAAAACCGTAACGTACAATCGGTCTTTATCCAAACCGTAAACGTTGGTCAATAAATCCCAAGCCCACTCAATAGCTTCCTTCTTGAAGTAATCGCCGATAGACCAGTTGCCCAACATCTCGAATAAGGTGTGGTGATAGGTATCGTGCCCTACCTCGTCAAGGTCATTGTGTTTCCCACTGACGCGCAAACATTTCTGTGTATCTGCTATACGTGCATTCTTTGGCGTGGCGTTTCCGAGGAAAAAGTCTTTGAACGGATTCATTCCCGCGTTGATGAACATGAGAGTAGGATCGTTCTTATTTACCACTGGTGCAGAAGGCACTATCTCGTGTCCTTTGCTTTCGAAGTACTGTAAAAATTTGCGACGTATTTCTTTCGAAGTGAGCATATTGTGAATTCTCTAAAAGAGAGCTACGGTTAAGTGTTTATCTAATTTCGTTTCTTTGTGGCACAATATTCGCGTCAATATTGCGTCTTAGCAAAAATAACGCATTAAGTATGGCTAAAGTAAAATACACGTACGATTCTAAAACACTGTCTTACAGAAAGATAGAGCGTACTTGGAAACAAAGAGTTAAAGAAGTTGCCCTTTTTAGCATCGCGGCAGCCGCTTTTGGCTTTGTTTTTTACACAGCGGCCGACCTGTGGTTTGAGAGTCCAAAGGAGCGTAGAATGAAGCGCGAATTGGACAATATGGTCATCCAATACGA
>CATAPZ010000235.1:0-3222 GCA_949486955.1 Cryomorphaceae bacterium
GTACCCGCTCAAATTTTGATTGAGAAAGAAGCACAGTAAGAGCTTCAAGCGGGTTTTAGAAGTAATAAGAGGTCCTAAAAGGTCCAACGTATCTTTTGGGTTTTCACGGCTTCGCCGCTGTGAGTCCCATAGCAGATCGTCCTTAGAGGGTAGCTTTGGTTCACAGGTTCGGCTTAAGTACCTGCGCCAACAGATGTTGGATAGGGCACTCGAAGCATTGGTTTGGAGTTCAAAAGTAAGAAAGAAAAGTGCCCGTTTGTATTAACTATGAGTAAATTTTTTACTCATTACTAACATTGTCTCGATTGAGCCTGTTTTTTACAGCGCAAGTAGGTCGTTGTTCGAGAGCGATAAGGAGAGTTGAATGCCCAGTTCTTTGAGCTGAACGACGGCCTTGTGATTGGTACGGTCCAGTAATATGGCCTCTTCCCCAGAGAATTGGCCGGAAGTGATGCGCACGTAATCTCCGGGCTTAATATCTGAGATGTCGATGTCTTCGTGATCGTACTCCCCAAGCCATTTTTGAATGGTATGGATTTCTTCTTCACGAACTACCGCCGGACGGCGCAGCCAAAACAGGTAGCGCACCGTGCCGGGAAAAGTAAAAACCTCGTCCCTTTTTTTCTCTTCTATTTTAATAAACAGGTAGCCTTTGAACAGCGGCTCTTCAACCACTTTTACGCGATCGCTCCACTGGCGACGTACCTTTTGTAACGGGCAATACACAGTATATCCAGCGCCAGAAAGACGCTCAGCTACTTTTTTCTCATTCCTTGGTTTGGTGTAGAGAACATGCCAGCAGGCATCAGAGGAATTCATAGTGTTAGTCGGCCATGATTTTGCCCGCTTCAACGCGGCCAATAAAAAACAGCACTAGTAAGAACCCAGTAATAACCGAGCCAAAAACACCTGCTTTTGCAGCAGAGCCTTTTTCTTTATTCAATGGGTAGGTAGGTGCGTCGAAGTATTTGAATGGCGGCTCCAGATTCATGAGTTCGGCCTTAGACATCTCTAATCCTTTGATGTATTCACCGTACGAGACTTTTAATGCTTCCATATCAATGGTGAGTCGCATGCGCTTCATCTTATCTACGGAGCTAACCAATGAATTATTCTGGTCTTCGTACTCCCCTAAGCGGCGCAGTGTTGCATCGATGGCTAGTTCTAAGGAGTCTACCTTGCCTTGAAAAGCATTCACTGCAGAGAGCGACTTTTCTTTTTTAAAGTCAATGAACGCTTCTTCCGTATTGGCTACCAGAAGGCCTGCTAAATCGTAAACAAAGCTTTCGTCTTTTCCATTAATAGAAAAGCTCACTACCCCGGTCTCCTCGTCCAGTGAAGTACCTAAGTACTCTTCGTTCAAGGCCAGAGTGATCTCAGTAATAATGGAATCTGTGTAACGCTGGTTAGAACCGAATTTAAGCGCAAATTCCTCGGCAAACTCTTCGTCCTTTTCAAACGCTCTTTCATAATACCTGTTCACGAGCAAGCCGCTATCAAGCTCTTCGCGAAGGGCTTGTGAGATGTTGTCGCGGGAGGTGAGGTACTGCTGGACCGTAGTGCTCGAGGAGGCTGACCCCCCGCCAATTCCTAGGCCGAAACTCGAGGCCAAACGCATCGCACTGCTCATGCCACCACCTTCTTCTTCAAAGAATAATTGGTACGACGCTGAATAGGTAGGTTTTGCAATAAACTTCGTATACAGGGCGGCTACTAAGCCTATGGCGAGTGACAGGGCAATGATTTTCGTGCGCTGTGGCCAGACGATCGACCACCACTCCTGAATTTTCAGGATGATGTCCTTCAAGGTGATTTCATCATCGGCCTTTGGCTGCGTGAAATTTGGCTGCTCCGGTAGTTGCTGGTCCATAGGTGTTTCTTGTGGTTTGGAGGTGCAATTTAACAAGAATTGGCTTGAGATGGCATTAAAAATCAAGCCTTCCTGTAACCCCCCGATTGCGGCGTCCAATTTTAACAACCACATATATGAGTTAAATCTTACCTTTGAAGCCAATAAACCAAACATACCCTCATGAAATTAATGAGAACGCTACTTTGGGCCATGGTCCTTGTTCCTGCCCTACTAAGTGCACAACCGACGCAGCAAGAAGCACGTAAAATGGCCTATGCAGAGGCGCAGCGCCAAGGCGTTGATCCCGCAGAACTAGAAGCCCGTCTACAGGCGCGTGGTATCAACACCGCCACCTTAACCATGACCGACATCCCTCGTATTCAACCTATCGTTGAAGAAGAGATCGCGAAGATGAAGGCAGAGCAATCGGCTTCTACTTCAGCGGAGCAAGCCGCGGAAAGTGGATCCTTAAGTGGAACTGAAATGGCTGCAGACGGAGCCGAACAAAAAGAAGAAAGTATACAGACGACCACCACAGAATTGGCCACTGAGGCTGTGGAAGTGGTCAAAACAAAAGTGGATTCAAAAACACCTGTAGAGGTTAAAATAGATGCCAGCCAAGCCAACACCATGGTTTTTGGGAAGCACATTTTTACCAACGGTTCCTTAAGCCTTTATGAAGTCAGTAAGGATTACATCCCCAACGACTCCTACATCTTAGGACCTGGTGATGTGGTTACGGTAAGCATCTTTGGAAAATCGCAAGCGGATCTTCAGTTTACCATCAAACCCGATGGATTTATTGAGCCGGCAAACTTGCCTAAGATCTACCTCAAAGGAATTTCTTTAGGACAAGCGCGCGAAGTGGTGCGTCGCAGATTGCAGAATTTCTACCAGTTTGATAAAGGGCAGTTCGCATTGACTTTGACTACAGCACGTACATTAACTATTCAAATTACGGGTGCCGTGGCGCAGCCAGGTACGTATACCCTTAGTGCGTACAATACAGCGTTTAATGCGCTTATTGCTGCGGGCGGTCCCTCAAAATTAGGTACGGTGCGTAACATCCAGGTGATTAATGGCGGTAAGGTGAAGGAGCTGGACGTGTATGAATACCTGTTCAACCCGCAGAAGCAGAGCGATTACTACTTGCAAAACAATGACATCTTATATGTGCCGTTCATCGGTGATTTGGTGGAAGTCAAAGGTTCGGTGAAGCAGGTCGGTGTCTTTGAGATGAAAGAAAAAGAGACGTTCTCCGAATTACTGGAATATACAGGCGGGTATTTGAGCGATGCATTGCGCGATGAGATACAATTGGTCCGTAAGAACAAAGAAGGTTCGTTTGTGAAGGAATACAGCGGAGCGGA
>CATAPZ010000236.1:0-13075 GCA_949486955.1 Cryomorphaceae bacterium
TACGCGTCTTGATTTCGATGCGTCGAACTTTCTGAAGTAGTGTTATTGCGTCCAATTCTTAGGTCTATTTATGGGACCATAAGTGTATTTAAGATCTCTGTAACGATGGCGTCTTGAGTGAGTTCCTCGGCCTCTGCTTCGTAGCTAAGGCCAATGCGGTGACGCAGCACGGAAGGCGCTACGGCGCGAACATCTTCAGGAATCACGAAGCCGCGATGTCTCAGGAATGCATGACATTTAGCAGCCTTTGCCAAGGCGATAGAACCACGCGGTGAGGCGCCAAAACTTATTTTGTTGTCGAGTCCAGTGATGTTGAATTTATCCGGGAAACGAGTAGCGAATACAATATCGAGGATGTAGGATTCGATCTTCTCGTCCATGTATATACTGTCGACTGCCTTGCGAGCATTCAAGATTTGATCTGTACTAACTACTGCGTTTAGGGTGGCTAATCCACCATGGAGTTGGTTGCGCATGATGGTGCGTTCGTCTTCACGCTCTGGGTAGGTGAGGGTTACCTTGAGCAGAAAGCGGTCCATCTGTGCTTCAGGAAGCGGGTAGGTACCTTCTTGTTCAACCGGGTTCTGGGTGGCCATTACCAAGAACGGCTTTGGTAGTGGATAGCTGTTTTCGCCAAGGGTTACTTGACGTTCCTGCATGGCTTCAAGCAGGGCGCTCTGTACCTTGGCCGGAGCGCGGTTGATTTCATCTGCCAAAACAAAGTTGCTAAAGATGGGCCCTTGTTTGGTTTCAAACTTGTGCTCCTTCATGTTGTAGATCTGCGTACCCACAACATCTGAAGGGAGCAGGTCAGGTGTGAATTGGACCCTAGAGAAAGAAGCTCCAATGGTTTTACTGAGGCTGTTGATGGCTAGTGTTTTTGCCAATCCAGGCACACCTTCGAGCAAAATATGACCGTCGGCAAGGAGTCCGATGAGCAAGCCTTCGACCATGCCCTTTTGTCCAACAATAACCTTACTTAATTCGCTTTGCAGCAGATCGATAAAGGCGCTTTCGTTTTTTATCGATTCGTTCAATGCAACAATATCTGGCGCAGTTTCCATACGTATTGATTTTTCGTGGGTTCAAAAAAACGGAATCCGTCCTTTTTTAATGGTTAAAGGAGGGTTAAAATAGGTCTATTTATCCCAATCCCCGAGCGGAACGACATAGTTTTCAGCGATGCCGAAGTAAGTACCGTTTTCAGCCAGCGAATAATGGCCGGTTAAAGCTCCGAACGCAGGCAAGATTCCAATCCAATGGTTGAAGAAAAACGCCTTCATTTTGACGCGGAATCGCCCTTTGCCTTTTAGGGTGGCTCCAGGGTGTAAATGACCACAGATAAGCACTTTGTCTTCGTTTAATTCAGGATGTACGCGGCGTGCTCTTGCTTCATCAAAAGAGCAGTTCTTAGAGAAATCCGACCCAGGCGGTTCGTGCAGGCAAAGGAAATTGCCTATGCTGTACTGGTCGTAGACAAGCAATTCCGACCAACTGGGCAGGTCGAAATCGTGGTTGCCTTTGACCAGAATAAAGGTTCGTTCGCTGCGGTCTTTGATGAAATCGAGGAGCTCGGAAGTTTCCTTGTTTTGGGCACCTTCAAACAGGTCGCCAAGGAAGATGACCGTAGAGGTTGGGTGACGATCTATGGCTGCCGAGAGTCGTTTCATTCCAAAGCGGTGCACAGCAATAGGAGTAGGGATGCCTTCTTTGCGGAATTGGCCCCCTTTACCCAAATGGATGTCGGAAAGAAACAAGGTGTTGAGGTCTTCGACGTAGAGTGATCCGTCAAAGTACAAGCGACAAGAGTGGCCGCCGAACGTGTAGTCCAGCCACTGCTCCATTATTTAAAAACGCTGCGTTGAAAGAGGAACAAAAGTCCTACACCTACTGAGATGGCAGTGTCGGCGATGTTGAAAATAGGACGGAAGAAAGTGAAGAATTGACCGCCCCAAACAGGAATCCAATCTGGCAAGTTACCTGCGTAGAGTGGGAAGTAGAGCATGTCTACCACCTTTCCTTGCAGTACGGGCGCGTACCCTCCTGCCTCAGGCATGAACTCTGCCACGCGGCCTAGGGAGTCTGAGAATATGAGGCCATAGTACAAGCTGTCTAAGACATTGCCAATAGCACCTGCTAGGATGAGACTAATCCCCCAGATCGCTACGTTAGTGGTACCGGATTTGATGGTAGAGCGGAGCCAATAAATGATGCCGGCTATGGCGCCGATACGGAAGATGGTCAGTGCCAATTTACCTGCGACACCACCGAGCTCAAGGCCAAATGCCATTCCAGGATTTTCGGTGAAATGAATGTAAAACCAAGGCGTGATTTCATAGCTCTGGCCCAAATACATAGTACTCTTCACCCAAAGCTTCACAAGCTGGTCTACGAGGAGAACCGCTAAAACGATGAAGGTCGCTTTTCTCAACGCTGCTTGAGTTTCGCTTCCATGCTCAATGTGGCGTGAGGTACCAATTTTAGGCGGTCGGCCTCAATCAGTTTTCCGGTAACGCGACAAATACCGTAGGTTTTATTCTCGATACGGATAATGGCGTTTTTGAGGTCACGGATGAATTTCTCTTGACGCGAGGCAAGTTGTGAATTGCGCTCTTTACTCATGGTGATCGAACCTTCCTCAAAAGATTTGAACTGCGGCGACGTATCGTCTGTGCCGTTGTTCATATTGTTTGCGAACTGTTCGCGCAACAAAGCTAAATCTTCTTCCGCTTTTGCGATTTTTTTCTCAATGATCGCTCTGAACTCCTGAAGCTCAGCATCATTGTATCTGGTTTTTTCTTGATCTGACATGTCTCAAAGTTTTGTGTGCTAGGTCGGAGAGGCACGAATTTAATTAATTCTTGGAAATAGAAATACAAATCTCATGCCCTTCTACCTGCGTGCTGTTTTCAGTAGTACTACCCCAGTGGATAGCGTCGGCAAGAACCTCGTCTTTTACATATTCTTCAAATGAAGCGAGGCTGCTTGCAAAGGCATCTTCAGCTTGAATCGTCACATCTATACGATCCACTACATCCAAGCCAGAAGATTTGCGAAGGTTTTGCAAGCGGTTAACCAGCTCCCTGGCCAACCCTTCGTTTTTCAATTCCTCGGTCAATTCTGCATCGAGTGCCACTGTTAATCCATCGCCTGTGGCCACCAACATTCCTGGGATGTCCTCGGTAACCACTTCACAATCTTCAATGCTAATGGTTACGGTCTGTCCTTGGTCTTCAAAACTCACCTCACCAGAGGCTTCAAAGGCATCTATTGCTGCACTTTCCATTCCTTCAATGAAGGCTTTTACCGCTTTCATGTGACGCCCAACTTTTGGACCTAAGGCCTTGAAGTTAGGCTTCACCTTTTTGACAAAGACGCCAGCATCCGGAGCGATGATCTCCAATGCTTTTACGTTGACCTCTGCCAAAAGGATGTTTTGAATGCTTTCCAATACCTCGGCATCTTTCTGGTTCAATGCAGGTACTAGAACGCGCGCCAAAGGCTGACGTACCTTCAAATTTTCTTTCTTACGGATACTTAGTACTAAAGAAGTAAGCTTGCGTGCCGTATTGATTTTGTGCTCGAGAGCGGTGTTTATTAGAGAAGTATCGGACACAGGGAACCTTGTCAAATGCACACTGTTTTCCCCTTCGAGGGCAACACCACTGTAGAGGTCTTGGTAGAGTTTGTCTGCATAGAACGGCGCGAGTGGAGCCATTAATCGGCTCAAGGTCTCGAGACACGTCCAAAGGGTTTGGTAGGCGCTGATCTTATCGGCAGCATAATCGCCCTTCCAGAAGCGACGACGACCGAGACGCACGTACCAGTTAGAGAGTTTTTCTGTGGTAAACTCTTGGATAGGACGGAAGGCACGAGTAGGCTCGAAAGCTTCCATTCCATCGACCACCTGAGCAATCAACGTATTGAGTTCGGAAAGAATCCACTGGTCCATTTCTGGACGGTCGGCTACCGGAATTGGCGCTTCCTCGAATTTGAAACCATCTACGTTTGCGTAAAGCGCGAAGAAGGCATAAGTGTTGTGTAGGGTGCCAAAGAACTTGCGGCGAACTTCGTCCAGTCCGTCCATATCAAAACGCAAGTTGTCCCAAGGCGAAGCATTGGTCAACATGTACCAGCGCAGTGCATCCGCACCGTATTTATCCATGGTGGTAAATGGATCCACCGCATTGCCAAGACGCTTCGACATTTTCATGCCGTTTTTATCGAGTACCAGTCCGTTTGAAATGACATTCTTGTAGGCGACTTTATCGAACACCATCGATGAAATGGCGTGCAGGGTAAAGAACCAACCTCTAGTTTGATCCACACCTTCTGCAATAAAGTTTGCAGGGTAGGCACCGCCCTTATCGACCTTGTCCTTGTTTTCGAACGGGTAATGCCATTGTGCGTAGGGCATAGAACCGCTGTCGAACCAAACATCGATCAGATCGCTTTCTCGGTGCATCGCTTTTCCGGAGGCACTGGTGAGCACCACCGTATCCATAATGTGGCGGTGCAGATCAATCTTGTCGTAATTCTCACGGCTCATATCGCCAGCAACGAAGCCTTCTAATGGATTGTGGTCCATGTTTCCTGCTGCAATAGATTTTTCAATCTCTTGTTGCAGCTGCTCAACGCTACCAATACAAATGTTTTCGTCGCCTTCTTCCGTGCTCCAGATCGGTAGTGGTATGCCCCAGAATCTTGAGCGGCTTAAGTTCCAATCGTTTAGATTTTCAAGCCAATTCCCGAAGCGCCCAGTCCCGGTTGATGCCGGTTTCCAATTGATCGTCTTGTTCAAGGCAATCATTTGGTCCTTATTTGCAGTCGATTTAATGAACCAGCTGTCCAGCGGGTAGTACAATACTGGTTTGTCGGTACGCCAACAGTGCGGGTAGCTGTGCTCGTATTTCTCAATCTTGAACGCCTTGTTCTCAAGCTTCAGCTTCAGGGCAATACGCTCGTCCACGCTCAAATAGGCTTTCAGTTCTGGAATAATTGGTTTTAACTTTTCTCTCTGCTCTTGGAACGAAGCTTCTTTCTCTTCATCCGTGAGGTATTCCGCTTTGATATATTCCTCACCCAACCCGAACATAGGATCGGCCAATTCAGCTCTGAACTTCCCTCTTAAATCCACCAACGGCACCAAATTATCGCTCTCGTCCATCACCAGAAGTGGAGGTACGCCAGCATCTGCAGCTACTTTGGCATCATCAGCACCGAAGGTCGGCGCTGTGTGCACAATACCCGTACCGTCTTCGGTAGTTACGAAGTCACCTGGAATAACGCGGAAGGCATCCTCCGGGCGCTCGTGCGGCTGGGCATAGTCTAAAAGCTGCTCGTATTTGATGCCGACTAGGTCTGCACCTGAAACGGTTTTTAGGATCTCGTAAGGAATCTTCTTCGCGCCTTTCTCGTAAGTAGCAGTATCGCCTTCTGCGAACTTTTTACCGAAAAGTTTGCTCAATAGGCCTGAAGCGGCAATGATGTTTACCGGCTCGAACGTGTATTGATTGAAGGTCTTTACAAGCGCATATTCGATCTTAGGTCCAACGGTCAATGCTGTGTTTGAAGGAAGTGTCCAAGGCGTGGTCGTCCATGCCAAGAAGTGGGCATCTTCAGTACCTAAAAGTGCAGTGCTTTCCTCAGAAGGAACCATTTTGAACTGTGCAACTACGGTATTGTCTTTCACGTCGCGGTAACAGCCCGGTTGGTTCAACTCGTGCGAGCTCAGTCCAGTCCCTGCTTTTGGCGAATACGGTTGAATGGTGTACCCCTTGTAAATGAGGCCTTTGTTGTAGAGTTCAGAGAGCAACCACCAAACGCTTTCCATGTATTTTGAATCGTAGGTAACATATGGGTCGTCAAGGTCTACCCAATAGCCCATTTGGTCGGTCAGATCTTTCCAAATCCCCGTGTAGCGCATAACCGCCTCACGACATGCATCGTTGTACTCTTCAATAGAGATTTTACTCCCAATATCTTCCTTGGTAATGCCCAATTCTTTCTCTACCCCAAGCTCTACAGGAAGACCGTGGGTGTCCCAACCGGCCTTGCGGTCAACGAGGTAACCCTGCTGGGTTTTATAACGACAAAAGACGTCCTTCAAGGAACGCCCCATTACGTGGTGAATACCCGGCAAACCGTTCGCGCTAGGAGGGCCTTCGAAGAAGATCCAAGGCTCTGCATCTTTGCGTTTTTCGAGGGTTTGCTCAAAGACGTTTTCTGCCTTCCAACGCTCTAATACGGCTTTGTGGATGGCAGCTAAATCTAGGTGTGAATATTCAGGGAATGTATTCATGAGGCCTTTTTATACTGTGGCTACACATTTAAGTTCGATTGCGATCGGTGTCGGTAGACTATTGATCTCAACCGTAGTTCTACAAGGTTGGTTGTCTTTGAAGTACTCGGCATAAATGCGGTTGAACGTGTGGAAATCACGCTTCATATCTACCAAGAACACGGTTACGTCCACGAGCTTGTCCCAAGAAGAACCGCTGGCTTCTAAGACGGCTTTTACATTGGCAAAAACGCTGCGACATTGTGCTTCAAAGTCAAAAGCTTTAAAGTTTCCATTATGGTCCAATTCCAATCCAGGAACCCCGCTATCGTTGGCATCGCTGCCGGCAGTACGAGGACCTACGCCTGATAGAAACAGTAAATCACCCACCTTACGAGCGTGTGGATACAAGCCGACAGGTTTTGGTGCGGTCGAGGTCGAAATTTTATTAGAATCGGACATAATAGGTCTGTTTAAGGGTGCAAAAATAAAGAATGCGTCTCGGAAGGACCGCATAAATTACTGAAGGTTAGAAAATAAACTTAGTGTTATTTGGACACTTACTCGGAAACTATATATATTTGCACCTGTATGTAAAGATTGGTGGTTCTTTCTTTTCATGCTTCTGTGATAGGTTCTAGGGGCTATTTGGCAGGATTTTCAGGGTATTTTGAGCCGATTTCAAATGCCGGAGAGTACTTCCAAATTCCCCTTTTTTCTTTTTAGAACTTTCCCTTTCGACTACCATTTTTGGCTTAACTTCCGCTGCTGCACTGCCATTGTGTCCAATTTTTGCTGAAGTCGCGCTATTTGGCGTTTTTTTAGCTAGTAAAGACCTTGTGCAACCCCGCACACCTATTATTTTTGTGGACTATTTATAAGATACACCCAGCCTCATGCTGAAATTCATATCCAAACTGGTCGGATCAAAAAGTGATCGTGACCTTAAATTACTTCAACCGTTTGTTGATGCCATTAATTCGCACACCGATGCGGTTGCGGCACTCTCCAATGACGGTCTTCGCGAAAAAACAGCCGGCTTTAAAAAGGCCATCGAAACGGCTACTGCCGAATTAGAAGCGGAAAAGAAAGCGCTGTACGAGCAGATTGCTGCAACAGAAAACTACGATGCGCGTGAGCCGTTGTACGAGCAGATTGAAGCGATTGACAAAGACGTCTTGCAAGAGATTGAGCGTGTGCTACTCGAAGTGCATCCTGAGGCTTTTGCAGTGGTACGTGAAACCGCGAAAAGATTTACGGCGGGTGAAGTTCGTGCTACTGCAACGGATTTGGACCGAGAATTGGCCCAGAAATTTCACCACGTTACCATCGAGGGCGATGAAGTGGTCTATGCGAATTCTTGGAAGGCCGCAGGTGGAGACATTACCTGGAACATGGTGCACTACGATGTACAGCTCATTGGCGGTACCGTGCTTCACGAAGGAAAAATTGCCGAGATGCAGACGGGTGAGGGTAAGACGCTTGTAGCAACCTTGCCGGTGTATTTGAATGCTTTGGCCGGACGTGGGGTACACGTGGTAACAGTGAACGATTACCTCGCCAAGCGTGATAGCGAATGGATGGCACCCATCTTTAACTTCCACGGTTTGACCATTGATTGTATTGACAAGCATCAACCAAATTCGGAAGACCGTCGCGCTGCCTATTACAGTGATATTACCTACGGAACCAACAACGAATTTGGTTTTGATTACTTGCGCGACAACATGGCGCGCCGTGACGAAGACCGTGTTCAAACGCGTGGCCACCACTTTGCTATTGTGGATGAGGTGGATAGCGTATTGATTGACGATGCACGTACGCCATTGATCATTTCTGGTCCTACGCCAAAGGGGGACCAGCACCAGTTTGATGAGCTCAAAGGATTTGTGGAGTCGTTGATGACGGCACAGAAGAACTTTGTGCAAAAGGAATTGACCGACGCGAAGAGTCTCATCGCTGAAGGAAATACAGACGAAGGTGGAGTGAAGCTTCTACGCGCTTACCGCGGGTTGCCAAAATCCAAGCCGCTTATCAAGTTCCTCTCTCAAGACGGAATGAAGACCTTGCTCCAAAAGACCGAGGGTGCGTACCTCCAAGAGCAAGGCAAGCGTATGAAGCTCATCGATGAAGATTTGTTCTTTACCATTGAAGAGAAAAGCAACCAAGTCGATCTTACCGGTAAGGGAATCGATTTGATTTCAAAGAGCACTGCAAAGGACTTCTTTGTGATGCCCGATATTACTGCTGAGCTTAGCGCCTTGGAAGATCTCGAAGGTTCTGCCGAGGATAGAGCTGCAAAGAAGGATGAAATCATGCGCGACTACGGTGTGAAAAGCGAACGCATCCACACGGTGAATCAGTTGCTTAAGGCCTATGCATTGTTCGAGAAAGACACGGAGTACGTGATCATGGACAACAAGGTGAAGATTGTCGACGAGCAGACGGGTCGTATCATGGAAGGCCGTCGTTACTCGGACGGTTTGCACCAAGCCATTGAGGCGAAAGAGAATGTCAAGATCGAGGCTGCTACGCAGACCTATGCGACCATCACCCTACAGAATTACTTCCGCATGTACCACAAATTGTGCGGTATGACGGGTACGGCTGAAACAGAAGCCGGAGAATTCTGGGAGATTTACGAATTAGAGGTAGTGGTTATTCCAACCAACCGTCCTATTGCTCGTGACGACCGCGAAGATTTTGTGTACAAAACGAACCGCGAGAAGTACAATGCGGTTATCGAGGAGATTATAAAACTTCGCGATGCGGGCCGACCTATTCTTGTAGGTACCACTTCAGTGGAAATCTCAGAATTGTTGAGCCGTGCGCTGAAGATTAGAAAGATTCCACACCAGGTCCTCAATGCGAAAATGCACCAGAAGGAAGCCGAAGTAGTTGCTGAAGCGGGTAAGCCGGGCATGGTGACTATCGCTACGAACATGGCGGGTCGTGGTACGGATATTAAGTTGAGCGATGAAGCGAAGGCCGCCGGCGGTCTCGCCATCATCGGTACCGAGCGTCACGACAGCCGTCGCGTTGACCGCCAGTTGCGTGGTCGTGCAGGTCGTCAAGGGGATGTGGGTTCTTCTCAGTTCTTTGTGTCGCTTGAAGACAAGCTCATGCGTCTCTTTAACTCTGAGCGCATTGCCGGATTGATGGACCGTCTTGGTCTTGAAGAAGGCGAAGTGATCCAGCACAGCATGGTTTCAAAGAGTATTGAGCGCGCTCAGAAGAAAGTCGAAGAGAATAACTTCGGAACGCGTAAGCGACTGCTCGAATACGACGATGTAATGAACAGTCAACGCACGGTGATTTACAAGCGTCGTGGTAATGCGCTGAAGGGACAACGCATTAAGGTGGACATCGCGAACATGATTTACGACACCCTCGCGGATCTTGTGGAGATGTACCAGCCATCGAAGGACTTCGAAAACTTTAAACTGGACTTCCTGCGCACCTTCGCGTTCGAGCCGGATTTGATAGCCGACGAGTTCACAGGGGATTTCGAAGCAGTATGCAACAATCTGTTTGACCAAGCGACGAAATTCTACAACGAGAAAGGCGGCCGCATCGCTGCAGCCGCGATGCCTGTCTTCCAACAGGTGTATGACGATCCAAAGAACAGCTTTGACAAAATCTTAGTGCCTATTACCGACGGTCGTAAGGCTATGCAGGTAACCAGTGTACTTCACGATGTGATCGAGAGCCAAGGTCAAAGCTTGATTTCAGACATCGAGAAAGGAATTTCTATCGCCATCATTGACGACGAATGGAAAAACCACCTGCGTTCTATGGACGACCTAAGAACGAGTGTTCAAGGGGCAGTTTACGAACAAAAGGACCCGTTGTTGATTTACAAGTTCGAATCGTTTGAATTATTCAAAGGGTTGGTGGGTAAAATCAACCAAGAGATTGTGAGTTTCTTGTTCCGCGGAAACCTTCCTGAAAACAATCCTTCTCAGGTAAGACGTGCACCGGCCAACGCGCCGAAGCAAAGATTGCAGGAGGGGAGAACCGAAAGCGGTGCGCCACAGCAGCGTCAAGCTCCAGGTCAACCATCGCCTTCAGGTCCTCCTAGAAAGGCGACACCGGTGGTAAACACTGGTAAGTCCTACGGTCGTAACGATGCTGTAAGCATTCGGAATTCGGCAACGGGTGAGGTGAAAAATGTGAAATACAAGAAAGCTGAGCCACTCTTAGCAAAAGGTTGGGTAATCGAAGACTAGCCATTTATGTTCTGGAATACCGTCACTAAAATTATCCTAAGAAACAGGCTTGCTTGGCTTGTTTTGATTGGTCTATCCGCCCTTTTTATGGGGTACATGGGCAGGACGGTAGAAACCAGTTACGAGTTTGCAAAGCTCATGCCGGAGACGGATTCAGTGAGCATTGAATACAACATGCTTGTTGAGGAATTTGGGCAGGCATCTAATACCGTAGTCATCGCTATGGAAGATCCCGACTTCTTCACTAAGGAGCACCTTGTGGAGTGGTTGGCATTGGTAGATAGCCTTCAATCTGTAGACGGTATTACCGACGTACAAAGTCTCACAGAGGCCTACGGATTAGAGGTAGACAGTGCCACAGAAAAGCTTATGCCCTTCGTACTCTTTGATAAGTTGCCAGAAAACGGGGAAGAAGAATTGGCCCTTGAGGCTAAAGTCAAATCTTGGCCGTTTTACAAAGGGGGCTTGTACCAAGGAGATACCTACATGATGATTCTCCGCTTGGACGAGGAGCGACTTTACAACAAAGAGGTGGTGCCTATCGTCGAAACTGCGAAGAAGCATTTGCTCGCATGGGAAGCGTCTACAGGTAGAAACTTACACATGAGTGGCCTCCCGTGGTTGCGTATTGCCAATGCGAAGAATTTGGAGCGCGAGATTTATAGAACCATCGCGCTGACACTTCTAGTGACGGTCATCATCTTCTTTTTATTCTTAAAGAGCTTACGCGCAACGGCCATCTCTTCGTTGGTTGTACTTCTAGGTGTTGTGTATTCACTGGGTATCATGGGCATACTAGGGTACGGCATCACCATGCTTAGCTCTCTTATCCCACCACTGATTATCGTTATCGGTGTGCCCAATTGTATTTATCTGATCAACAAATACCATCAAGAATACAAGAAGCACGGCAATAAGATTTTGGCCATTCAGCGCGTGATCAAGAAGGTCGGTTACATCGCATTGATCACCAACACGACAACCGCCCTTGGTTTTGCCGCATTTATCTTAACAGACAGTCAGAATCTCGTTGAATTTGGATTGGTGAGTTCCTTGAGTATCATGGTGGTATTCTTGATTTCACTTTTGCTCATCCCAATTATCTATTCCTATGTAAGCCCACCAAAAGAGCGTCACCTCAGTCACTTTGACATTAGCTGGCTGGTAGGCTTCTTGGATTTCCTAGACGATACCGTTGAACATAGACGCAACATCGTTTACAGCATTACCATTGCTATAGTTGGCCTGAGTATTTATGGGATGACTAAGATTGAAACGGCCGGTAACATCACTGCCGATTTCAACAAGGGCAAGGAAATGTACAAGGACGTCAAGTACTTTGAGAGTAAGTTCGGAGGTGTGATCCCTGTAGATATCATCATTGATACTAAGCGCGAGGGCGGCGTTGAAAAACTCAGCACGCTTCGACGCATCGAACAACTTCAGGATTCATTGGCTACCCTGCCTGAACTAAGTAGAGCGGTTTCCTTGGTGGATGCTGTGAAGTTCGCGAAACAAGGAGTAATGTTCGGAAACCCGGATCTTTACGAGTTGCCTACACGAAGCGAGCAGCAGTGGCTACTGACCTACATGCCGCGTGATGCTAAGGACGAAACTGGCTTGGCAAGTTCCATGGTAACGCCAAACGGGCAAAAGGCTAGAATTACTGTACAGATGGCCGATCTTGGTACGCCAGAGATGCGTGCACTGACCGCGAAGATCAATGATATGGTAGAGCGTGTTTTCCCAGGTGCACGCTATGATGTAGTTGTTACTGGAGCGTCTATTAAGTTCATTCGTTCTACGACGTACCTGATTAATAACCTGATCCTCTCTCTGAGTCTTGCGGTGGTGGCTATTTCAATTATCATGGCCTTGCTGTTTATGAGTTGGAGAATGGTGCTGGTCAGCTTGATCCCGAACCTCATCCCGATGTTGTTCACGGCTGGAATCATGGGGCACTTCGGTATTCCACTGAAGCCGTCGACCATATTGGTATTCAGCATTGCTTTCGGTATTTCAGTTGATGATAGCTTGCACTTTTTGGCCAAATACAAACAAGAATTAAAAGCCAATAATTGGAATATAAAATGGGCCGTTAAAAGCTCTATTGTGGAGACCGGTCTGAGCATGTTCTACACGTCTATCGTACTGTTCTGTGGCTTCTCAGTATTTATGACCTCAGGTTTTGGTGGAACACAAGCATTAGGTCTCTTAACCTCGATTACCCTGCTCGTCGCTATGATGAGCAACCTCATTCTCTTGCCTTCTTTCCTACTTACCATGGACAAATGGTTGGGAAAAAATGACCTTAGCGATAATATCCTCGATATTTACGATTCAGAAGTAGACGAAGAAACCGACACAGAAAACGAATAACCATGAAAGGCATTATCCTCGCTGGAGGCTCCGGCACTAGATTACACCCATTGACGCTTGCGGTAAGCAAGCAGTTGATGCCGGTGTACGACAAGCCCATGATTTATTACCCGCTGAGCACATTGATGCAGGCAGGCATCCGTGAGATTTTGATCATCACCACGCCACACGATGCACCATTGTTCCA
>CATAPZ010000237.1:0-15062 GCA_949486955.1 Cryomorphaceae bacterium
ATTGCTTCCTTCCTATTGCTTCTAGTGGGGTGTGCCGTTCAAAGTCGTCCGCAAGGAGGGCCGAAAGACGAAACGCCGCCTACAGTGGTGAAGATGACGCCAACGCTTGGTGCGTTGAACTTTACAGGAAGTAAGGCAGAGATCGTTTTCGACGAATACATTCAAGGGACCAAATTGCGCGGTAATATCACGACGAGTCCACCGCTCGAAGGATTGGAATTTGAGATCATCGGTAAGAAACTCAAACTGAACTGGGAAGATGGCCAGCTCTTGGAAAACACGACTTATAGAATCTCCATGGGCGATGAAATAGGCGACCTAAACGAGAACAACAAATACACCAACCTCGAGGTCGTTTGGAGCACGGGCTCCTTCATTGACAGCATGCAGGCAGGTGGTCAGGTTGATAAAACGGGTAAGGGTGCTTTTGAAGACCTCACCATTTGGCTTTTGCCAGCAGGCAGCGATACTGTGAGGCTGCCAAAGTTTAGTGCTACTCCGAATAAAGACGGTTCTTTTTACCTCAGCTACCTTCCTGTCGATACCTTTGATTTCTTGGTCTTTGAAGACATCAACTTCAATAAAACGTGGGACGAAGGCGTTGAAACCTTTGGCTTTTTGAAGGGTATACCGACGTCATCCGATACCTCTTTAATCGCCATCCCGTACTCGACGGAGCGCTTTGAGTTTCCGGAATTGGACACGACTGCTATAGATTCTGTGGCCAATTTTGTGGACACCACCTCAAGCGAGAATCTTGGCCTAATCAGCTTCACAATACCCCCATCTGCAGATTCTGTGATACTGTACGCACATCGCGCAGGAGATGTACTCATTGACCTCTGCACCGGCGCAGGAACAGATACTTTGACCACCGAAGGGCACTATTATGCGCCCGGCAAGTATGAAGTATTTGGATATGTAGACCTCAATGGCAACGGTCTTTGGGACAGCCCCTCTTGGACATTGAACACATCAGCCGAGCCTTTGATTTCTGGCCAATCTTTTGAAGTCAAGGCCAATTGGGAACTAGAACAACCCATCACCCTACCAAACTCTAATGAAGATGAGATTGAGCCGTAACCTAATTATCCTGTTTGCGTGCCTTACTACCAGTCTAGCTGCTCAAAGCAGCTACATTGGAAGGTTATGGAATACCAAGAGCTATGATAAAATCATCGAGTATTCGCCCAAAGGTGAGACGCTAAGCGGAAGGGACAACATGACCGTGGGTCGGGCTTATATGGCTATTGTACCGCAACAGCCTGCCAAGGCTCTGATGCACTATGACCTGGCCATCTCAAAGCGCATGAATAGCGAGGATCTGTATTACTTCCGTGCAGAGGCGTACTACGAATTAGGTCAACTTCGCGAAGCATTAGCCGATCTCGAAAAGTGTCTTGAGTTCAGGGCCAATCACCAGAAATACATGCTTTTTAAAGCCGCCATACAGTATGAAATGGGCGATTTAAAGAGCGCCTACGACACATACTACGACATCTCTGAACTCTACGATAAACAATCGCCGTTCTACATGCTCGCCCGAATCTCTATTGAACGTGAGAACTACTATAAAGCCAGAGAATGGGTCGACGAGAACATGATGCGTTTTGAGCGTGGGAAAGATTTCTGGCGTATGACCGCCGAGCAACAAGTAGATACCGAATGGCACATCTGGAAAGAGTATGAGAAAGCGCTGAAAACCCAAGACGCGTTACTGAGCTATTTCCCTAATGACGTTCGATACCTGAAAAATAGGTTGGGATTATACCGTGTGCAGGGAATGGATAGTCTGGGCGTTTGGGCAGAGAACGACCTGCTCATACGATACAATGAAAACCGCCTACCTCTTGAATACTACAAGAAGGGCAACATTAAAGTTGGAGAATATGTGAGAGATCGTGGTGTAGTGGAAGACTTCTTGACCTTCCGTCCCGCACTTTTTGAAAACACTAAATATGCACGGTTCTACATTAGTGAGTCTGGCGCCGTTGTCGGCAAGCACTGGGCAGGTTTGCAGGAGCATCCGCAAGACAGCACAAAGAAAATATGGGACTTCCACCGTGGCGATGCACACTACGCTATGCCTGCTTCGGACACTTCTTACCTAGGGTTTACCGCCCTTTTCGATGTGCCGGACAGCGTACTTGTCGGCTACGATGATTTTTTAATAATGAACGCGGACAGCACGGTTTTGGACAGCACCAACGTCACAGCGCCTGAGATGCTCAAAGAAGCACCCGAGGAACCCGAAATCATGCCGTTTGAAAGTATCCCAACAGAAGACCCGATGGAGGTTCCAGAGCAAGGAGAGGCTCAGGATACTACTGGTATTCGCGAGGAATAAAACCCTTTTACTTACGGTCGAGTAGGATTTGAATATCGCCGATCAATCGGTCGATATCTAGGTCGCTTGTTCCGTCGTAGAAGCCGCGGATGCGCTTCTTCTCGTCCACGAGGATAACATTTTCTGTGTGGATAAAGTCGTGCTCGTCGAAGCTTGTGCCTTGCTCCATAACCGCGAAATATTCTCTACGTGCCATGCGGTACAACTCGCGCTTTTCACCAGTCAACAAGTGCCATTTGCCCTTGATGGCACCCATGCGCTCCCCGTAAGCGTGCATCACTTCAACAGTGTCTATTTCGGGCATCACCGTATGACTCACAAGATGGAAGCGGTCCTCGTCCTTATAGGTTTCCTGGATGCGCTGAAAATTCGCGCCCATGTCGATACAGATGGTTGGACAGGTCGTGAAAAAGAAGTCGGCTACGTAGATTTTTCCTTGGAGAAGGGAAGAATCGGCCCTGTTGCCCCATTGATCAATAAGGTCAAAATTACCAATGCGGTGGCCGCGCCCTACCCGCTCGAGATCATCGTCTACTACCGCAGGGTTTAAATCTGAAGGATTGTAGATGGGTAATCTAGGTTTTGGCTGTAGTATTTGATAAGCCGCGGTAGAGCCCACCGCGAAGACCAAAATAAGTACGCCAATTTTCAACCATTCGCTTGGTTTGAGGTTTATCTTTAACATAGTCCAAAATTACAGCAGATGAAATCTAAATCCACCTACTTCTATCACGCTTTTCTGAGTATTTTGTTCGCAGCTGTCATGGTAAGTTGTGGCGGGGAGACCCAGCAATCTTCGGCGCCGTCCTATCCAGTGATGAAAAAGCCAGCAACTGCTAAGAAATCAGATATTCCTTCGGAGGTGAAGTCGTTGCTTGCAAAAAGCACGTGTTTAGGTTGTCATAAGGTTGATAAGAAGCTCATCGGACCTTCGTATAAGGAGATTGCTGCACGCGGCTACAGCGAGGAAGAAATTGTGGCCTTGATTAAGCAACCTGTGCCAGAAAATTGGGCAGATTATCCACCAATGGCCCCTATCACTTGGGTGGCTGATGAAGATTTAGCTACTATTGCAACTTGGATCACTTCATTGGAGGTGGATGAACAAGAGTAGCCTATAAAATTGGACACGAAAAACCTTCTTTCGGTACATAAAATAAGCAAGTCCTACGGCATTAAAACGCTGTACAAGGACATCACCTTTGGTATTCATGAGGGTGAGAAAATTGCCATTGTCGCTAAAAATGGCGCGGGTAAAAGCACCTTAATGAATACGCTGATGGATCCAGCCATCGCAGATACGGGAGAGGTCACCTTTCGTAAAGGGATTAAAATTCGCTACCTCAACCAGCAACCGTCTTTTGAAAACGGACAAACAGTTCGCGACATCCTTTACCAAAGTGAACATCCCGGGCTTGATGCTTTGCGTGACTATGAAGCCATCCTAGCCTCGGGCGAAACTGAGGGGATGCAGGCGGCCCTCGACAATGTTGAGGCCACAGGGGGATGGCACCTCGAGGGCCGCATCCAAGAGATGCACGGCCGTATGAATCTACCAGACATGGACCGTACCGTGGACCATTTTTCAGGAGGAGAGATCAAGCGACTTGCCATGGCGCAACTCTTTATTGAAGAACCGGACCTTATTCTGATGGATGAGCCGACCAACCACTTGGATTTGGACATCATTGAATGGCTCGAGGAGTATTTGATCAATTACAAGGGCGCCCTTTTGATGATCACGCACGACCGCTACTTTTTAGAGCGCGTATGTGGAACCATCTATGAGCTGGAAAACCTTCAGTTTTACAAGTATGAGGGGAATTACAGCTATTATTTGGAGCAGAAAGAGGCGCGCGAAGCCAACGAGGCAGCAAATCTTCACAAGACCAAACAGTTGTTTAAGAAAGAGCTGGATTGGATGCGCAGAACGCCGAGCGCGCGGACGGGGAAAGCCAAGGATAGAATAGACCGATTCAAGGACGTTAAGAAGGCGGCGAAGAAACGCATCGACGACAGAGAAGTGACCCTTGAATTGAACGCGCAGCGCTTGGGCGGAAAGATTTTGGAGCTTCACAAGGTGGCCAAGAGTTTCCCAGACAAGTTATTGATCGAACAGTTCAATTACATTTTTAAGAAAGGCGAACGCATTGGTATTGTCGGGCCTAACGGAAGTGGAAAGTCTACGCTGTTGAAAATGGTCATGGGGGAATTGGCCCCGGATAAAGGAAAAATAGTCACTGGTGATACGGTAGTTTTTGGTCATTATACCCAAGACGGCATCGTGAATAAGGACGACCTCAAGGTTATTGAGGTAGTGCAAGAGATTGGAGAGTATATCACACTAAAGAAGGGGCAGAAATTGACGGCTTCGCAACTGTGTGAGCGCTTTTTATTTGACAGCCATCAGCAGTATTCCTACGTCAGTACCTTGAGTGGTGGAGAGCGCCGACGATTGTTCTTGCTTACTATTTTGATGAAGAACCCAAACTTCCTCATTCTTGATGAGCCGACCAATGATCTAGACATACTCACCCTTCAAGCCTTGGAAGGCTTTTTAGAAGAATATTCGGGCTGTTTGCTTGTGGTCAGTCACGACCGTTATTTCTTGGACAAATTGTGTGACCACCTCTTTATCTTCGAGGGCGGCGGACGCATCAAAGACTTTAATGGACGCTACTATGAGTGGCGCGAGGAGCAGAAGAGGATTGACGCCATACGCACATCGGTAGTGAAAGAGGTGCCGAAGGAAGCACCCAAGAAGGAGAAGGTCAAGACCAAGCTCAGCTACATGGAAAAACGTGAGTGGGACGAGTTGCCCGGTCAGATTGAGGCATTGGAAGCCCGTAGGGATGCACTAAATGCAGTATTTGAAGGAACCGAGCAAGATCCGGAAGAAGTAGCGGCGGCGGCTAAGGAGATTAAAGAAGTATTGGCTGAATTGGACGAAAAGGAAATGAGGTGGCTCGAACTCAGCGAGTTTGACTACGAATAGCTATTTTTAAGCCTCCTAACCAACCTAAAGGACCCATATGCCAACCACAGATGCCATTCTTCAATTGCGCGGCATCACGCGCGATTTTAAATTAGGAGCACAGACCGTACATGTCTTGAAAGGCATTGATCTTGATATTTCAAAAAACGAATACGTCGCCTTGATGGGCCCCTCTGGTTCTGGGAAATCTACTTTGATGAATCTGCTGGGCTGTTTGGATACTCCGACAAGTGGCAGCTACGAGCTGAACGGTACCGACGTTAGCTCACTAAACGACAATGCACTGGCAGAGATTCGCAACAGCGAAATCGGCTTTGTCTTTCAAACCTTTAACCTGCTCCCTCGTTCTACAGCACTCGAAAATGTTGCCCTGCCGTTAGTCTATGCTGGCTTAAGCAAAGAAGAACGATTGTCCCGTGCAGCGGAAGTATTGGAGCAAGTTGGTCTTGCCGACCGAATGGACCACCGTCCCAACCAACTCTCGGGGGGCCAGCGCCAGCGTGTAGCTGTAGCCAGAGCCCTGGTGAACAAGCCTGCCCTCATTCTAGCTGATGAACCTACGGGTAACTTGGATTCTAAGACGTCCATTGAAATCATGAAACTCTTTGACGATATCCAAGCTGCGGGAAATACCGTGGTGCTTGTGACCCACGAAGAAGATATCGCACAGCACGCCAAGCGCGTGATCCGTTTGGTCGATGGAAACATAGATTCAGATACTACTAAATAACCCCAAATGAAAAAGTACTTCATTTTAACTGCGGCATTATTGGTCTCTTTGACAAGTATTGCCCAAACAACGCTTACGCTTCAAGATGCCGTTCTAAACGGCCGTAAGTACTACCCACAAGGATTGATTTTACCACAATGGGTACCTGGCAGCGACAGCTATTCCCATGTAGTCGACGGCTACCAAGGCTTGGCCATTGTTGATGCCGAAAGTGGTGAAGAAACAGGCCGTGTATCTGCAGGGGAGATCAATGAAGCTTTGGCCGATTTTGATACGAAAATTGGCGGTACATGGATGCTCAATTGGTCCGAAGACGGCCAAAATGTGCACTTCACCCAAAAGGGCCACTTGTTCACTTATAATGTAGAATCAAAAGAAGCTTCCTCGCTCTTTAGCATGGCTGAAGGCGCGGGAAACGTACACATCTCTTCGGCTTTAAATGCTGCCTATACCGTAGATAACAACGTATATGTCAACTGGAGCGAAGACGGAAGTATGCAACAAGTGACCTTCCACGAGGATGCTAATATTGTTGCTGGCCAGGCAATAGCCCGCAGTGAATTTGGTATTACAGAAGGGTTGTTTTGGAACGAGAGCGGAGATGCCATTGCATTCTACGAGAAAAATGAATCGGCTGTATCAAATTACCCGCTTTTAGATCTTGAATCTACGCCAGGTTCGCTGCGCGAGGTCAAATACCCAATGGCGGGCCAAGGTTCAGAGTATGCCAGAGTAGGCGTCCTGCACAAAGGCAAGAAGAAAGCCGTATACCTCGAAACTGACGGCATCGAGCACGACCAATACCTGACTAACCTGAGCTGGTCGCCGGACGGCAAAACCATTGTCTTAGCCATCGTTAACCGTGCGCAAAACAACTATGACGTGGTCGCTTTCAATGCGAAAAATGGAAAGCGCGGTCCAACGCTCTTTAGCGTCAGCAATGATAAGTGGGCTGAACCAGAATTCCCTGCGTATTGGGTGAGCAATAAAGAGTTCGTTTGGTTAAGCGAGCGCGACGGTTTCATGAACCTTTATCTGTATAACACGAAGGGGGCTTTGGTGCGTCAATTGACTAAAAATGAATTTGTAGCCACAGGGATTGTTGGCCGCAGTAAGGGTGGGGATGTTCTATTTACCGCAACCGGTGAAGACCCAAGAGAATCACACCTGTTTAGCGTGAGCCTCAAAGGCAAGCAAAAGCAACTCACCACAGATGGCGGCGTACACAGCCCTAGTGTCCAAGACGGTGGCAGTTATTTCATTACAAGCTACTCGTCGGTAAATACGCCCGCTACGACGAAGTTATCGTCTGTTTCAGGTAAGACATTGAGGACTTTGGCCGAAGCTAACGACCCCTTTGAAGAAACGAACATTCGCAAGCCGGAACTCGGAAGTATTGCGGGGCCTGACGGTTCTACACTTTATACTAGAATGTACAAGCCGTTCGATTTTGACCCGTCGAAGAAATACCCTGTACTGGTTTACGTCTACGGCGGCCCTCATGCACAGATGGTCACCAACCGATGGAACGGTGGCGGTCCGTTTTGGATGAATGAATTTGCCAACCGCGGATACATTGTTTTCACCCTCGACAACCGAGGCTCAGCACATCGCGGGACGGCATTCGAACAGCAGATTCACCGTCAGCTTGGAACCGTTGAAATGGAGGACCAATTGGCCGGTGTGGAATATCTAAAATCTCTTGCCTTTGTCGACGGCGAACGTATGGCCGTTCACGGCTGGAGCTATGGTGGTTTTATGACTACCTCTTTAATGCTTCGTCAGCCAGGCACCTTTAAAGCAGGTGTTGCTGGCGGCCCGGTGACCGATTGGAAATATTACGAAGTGATGTACGGCGAACGCTACATGGACCGCCCAGAAGAAAATGTAGACGGTTATACTGCAAACAGACTCCACAACCACGTAGAAAACCTAGAAGGCGACCTCTTGCTCATCCATGGAACAGTAGATGATGTGGTAGTGATGCAACACAACCTAAGTCTCGTGAAATCCTTCATCGATGCGGGGGTACAAATGGAATTCTTCCCGTACCCAATGCACCCACACAACGTACGCGGTAAAGACAGGCTCCACCTCATGACGAAGGTATTGAACTACGTTGAGGACAGTTTGGAGGAGTAATGCTCGAGCGTATTGCTAAACTCTTACCCGCATTGGTCATTGGATTGAATGTATTGATATTCGTTCCAATGACCGTGTGGATTTTTATCTCTGATGGTGGCCCCATGGGTTTTGGCTACTTAGGGCTTCCTTTCACCCTCTTTCTGAATATTGGCGGCGTATTAAGTGCCCTACAACTGGTTCGGAAATCCAACCGAATGGCTTACGTGATTCTGAATACGATCTTCGCCATTGTAGGCATCTATCTTACCCTCCTTTACATCACTAATGTTTGGACTTCGATACTAGAGAAGGTGAGTACGTTGTGAATTCTACTCCGGCGGGCAGTGATTGATGAAATCATCCTGTGTATACCCTTCACAAAATGCGGCACAGGCATTAGGAAAACGGTAGATGACCCCATCACCTTTTACACAGACCGGCGCATATTCTAAGGTGCAAATGCAGTCTGGATTCGTAGGGATGGCATTCTCCACAGGGAGCCAAGTAGAACAGGATAATGTCCCAAGGCCTAGAATACTGATGGCTAAAAATTTCTTCATTACGGTTGTATCAAATCAACGACGGTATCACGCTCAAATTGTGTGCCAATAAAAAGCCCGCGAACCAAAGGTCCGCGGGCTCCCATATATCGCTAAACGTGCCTCTTACTTACGACGCTTCTTGCGCTTTTTCTTGCCTTTCACAATAGTCATCTCGTCAATCAGGTGCGTTGCACCAGCATACTTATCGATGATGAATAACGTGTAACGAATATCTACTGAGATGGTACGTTGGAGCTGGTCTTCGAAGAAGATATCTCCGGACATAGCTTCCCAGTTACCATCAAAGGCAGTACCGATAAGCGCACCATCACCATTAATTACTGGAGAACCTGAGTTACCACCCGTGATATCATTGTTCGAAATGAAGTTCACGATCAGATCGCCATTCTCATCAGCGTACTGACCGTAGTCTTTAGCGTTGTACAACTCTTTCAAACGCGCAGGAACGATAAACTCGTCGTTCGTTGGATCTTCCTTCTGCATTACACCGTCTAGGGTAGTTATGTAGTCATAGTGCACAGCATCTTGTGGATCATAAGAACCTACAACACCCCAAGTCATACGCAACGTAGAGTTCGCATCCGGTGCGAATACTTTCTCTGGCATCGCTTGACGGAGGCCGTCGGTAAACAGGCGGTAACCCTTTTCCATTTTTTCGCTTACCTCTGCATTGCCACCTTGCGAAGCAAAGTACGCGGCAATGAACGACGAAGCTACTTTGCCTCCCATATCTTCCGATAGGGCGTCAAAGTCCATAGTTTCCAACCACGTTTCAAGTGCTTCTTTAGACGCATAAATACTGTTGTCATAAACGTCATTTACAAGGACGCTTAAATCTCCGCCCATACTGTCGCGAACCTCAGCGAAAATGCTCGGCTGTTGGTCAGCAGGGACGTTTTCCATCCACATGCCCCAAAGCGCCTGAGCCAACTTACGATCAACATCTGCTTGGTATTCACTGAAGTGGTCCGTTGCATATTCAATTACGTTCTGCTTGTCTTCTTCCAGCTCTTCTGAGCTCTCCAAAGCGCCAAGCATTCTGTTTAGTCGGAATGCATATAATGGCAAAGAAGCGCCACGAATACCACCTTCCATGAGGTACACTTGACCTTTGACAGTGGCATCAGTTGCAGCATACGCCTCATCCAATAGATCCAAAGCCCCGGCATATTCCGAGCGGCTTTCGTCGCCATTCGCCCAAGCGAGGTACGTTGCTTCAATAGCCTCTTTTTTAGCTTTTACGCGGTTTTTCTTCAACTGCTCAGTCTGACCAATGAAGTACTTCCAGTAGTTGGCTGTAGACGCATAGTTCGATGCCAACGCGATACGCACTGCATCATCAGCATCCATAGCCTCTTTCATGATGGCCAATTTCTGTGCGCGAATCTCAACCACTGTTGGGTTGTATAGGTTGATTGCTTGCTCAATACCTGTTGAAGTCAAGAAGCGATCTGTAGAACCTGGGAATCCAAATACCATAGAGAAGTCGCCTTCCTGAACACCGTTCAAACTTACCGGTAGGTGGTGCTTCGGCGTCAACGGTACGTTATCAGCGCTAACATCAGCAGGGTTTCCTTCAGCATCTGCATAGATACGGAACATAGAGAAGTCACCCGTGTGACGCGGCCACATCCAGTTATCCGTGTCGCCACCGTATTTACCTACGCTACTTGGTGGAGCACCTACTAAGCGAACGTCCTTGTAGGTATTGAATACGAACAAGTAGTACTCATTGTTATGGAAGAAGCTACGAACGTAAGCATTGTGCTTTGTGCCCTCAGTTGCTTCTTTAGCAAGCGCTGCTCCCACTTCTCTGGCCTTGGCTGCACGCTGCGCTTCCGTCATATCGTCGGTCAATTCCGCCAATACTTTATCGGTAACATCCTCCATGCGCACAAGGATAGCGGCAGTAAGCCCCGGATTGGTGCGTTCCTCTTCGCGAGTCATCGCCCAGAAGCCGTCTGTTAAGTAATCGTTTTCTACTGTAGAATGTGAACGGATCGCATCATAACCACAGTGGTGGTTGGTGAGCATCAATCCCTGGTCTGAGATGATCTCGCCAGTACAGAATCCGCCCAAAGAAACAATCGCATCTTTAATAGACGCATTGTTGATGTCGTACAATTCTTCTGCGGTTAGGTTTAGACCGTTGGCCTGCATGTCGGCCATGTTCAAACGCTTGATAAGCATTGGCAACCACATTCCTTCGTGCGCCGAAGAAACAGTCGTGCTCAACACCAACGATAGCGTCAAAAAGCCAGCAATAAATCTTTTCATGCTTGATTGTTTGGGTTAGTTCAATAAAAAAGAGCCCTGCCTACTCAGGCAGAGCTCTCAAATATACGTTATTCGTGTCCAATTATAGGCCCAAAGCCTTGCGAGCATCACCGCCCATCAAGATTTCTTCAGGGTTCTCTAACGCCTCTTTAATGGCCACCAATGTACCTACACTTTCACGACCGTCAATCACTCGGTGGTCGTAGCTCAGTGCTACATACATCATAGGACGGATGACTACTTCACCGTCCACAGCAACTGGGCGTTGAATGATGTTATGCATTCCGAGGATAGCACTCTGAGGCGGGTTGATTATAGGTGTCGATAGCATCGAACCAAAGACTCCACCATTCGTAATGGTGAATGTCCCACCCGTCATCTCATCAATAGTGATCTTGCCGTCACGCACCTTCGTCGCTAATCGACCAATCTCTTTTTCAACGCCGGCAAAATCCATAGTTTCCGCATTGCGCAATACCGGTACCATAAGTCCCTTAGGTCCACTTACCGCAATACTTACATCCACATAATCGAAGCTCACCATGTGGTCGCCGTCGATCATACTGTTGGTCGCTGGGTACATCTGCAGTGCACGCGTTGCTGCAAGGGTAAAGAAGCTCATAAAGCCCAATTTCACGCCGTGCTTCTCCACGAATTCGTTCTTGTATTTATTGCGCAAATCAAAGATTGGCTTCATGTCGACCTCGTTGAAGGTCGTCAACATGGCGGTCTCGTTCTTCACGGTCACCAAACGGCTGGCAAGCTTACGGCGAAGACTACTCATCTTTTTGCTCGTAGAACCGCGTTCTCCGTTTCCTGCAGAACCCATCGAAGCAACTGCATCAATAACATCCGCCTTGGTGATTCGGCCGTCTTTACCAGTTCCTCTGCTCACTTTAGCACCCGTTTCAGCCATCATCTTCTTCGCCGCAGGACTCGCTGTTCCCGTCGCATATGTATCGGCTTGTGGCGCTGCTGGCGCAGCCTTTTCTACTACTGGCTCAGGATTAGGTGCCGCAGCTGGAGCAGCAGCCCCGTCTGGACGAGCGGCCGATGTATCGATGATACAAACCACTTGACCTACCTCAACAACATCACCTTCCTCTGCTTTTAGGGTAATCACACCTGCTTCCTCAGCAGGTAACTCTAAAGTTGCCTTATCAGAATCTACCTCGGCGATAGCCTGATCTTTTTCAACGTAATCACCATCGCTGACCAACCAAGTTGCAATCTCAACTTCTGTAATCGATTCGCCCGGTGAAGGCACTTTCATTTCTAACATATCTCTAAAACTTAGATGCTAAATACTCTTTCAATTGTTTCGCGTTGACGTTGGTGAGCAACCTTGCTCGAACCACTCGCTGTTGATGCACTTGGCGCTGGACTTACCAACGTCAGTTTTTGATGCATCTGCCACAGCATGTATGTCCATGCGCCCATGTTTGCAGGTTCTTCCTGTGCCCAAATGTGTAATTCTGCATTCGGGTATTTTGCAACCTCCTGCTTGATTGCTAGATCGTCCAATGGATACAACTGCTCAATGCGGATTAACGCCACATGATCTGCATTCTGCGCCTCGCGCTCTTCAAGCAGTTCATAGTAGAGCTTCCCAGAACAGAACACCACCTTAGTTACTTTATCTGCGACCACTTCGTTATCCGGAATGATATGCTGGAAGCTACCTTCAGCGAGGTCTTCCATGGTGCTCTTCACTTTTGGATGACGCAACAAACTCTTTGGCGACATTACCACCAATGGACGGCGGAAGTGGCGCTTTTGTTGACGACGTAGTAAGTGGAATAAGTTTGCCGGAGTTGTACAGTTGGCTACCGTCATGTTCTCCTGTGCACAAAGCTGTAGGAAACGCTCAAGACGAGCTGAACTGTGCTCTGCACCCTGGCCTTCGTAACCGTGCGGCAATAATAGAACCAGGCCGTTCTGAACCTTCCACTTGTCCTCAGCAGCACTAAGGAACTGGTCGATCATGATCTGCGCACCGTTGGCAAAATCACCAAACTGTGCCTCCCAGATCGTCAACGTTTGTGGCGAGGTCATGGCATATCCGTAATCGAAGCCCATAACCGCATATTCACTCAAAAGCGAATTGTAAATGGCAAATCGGCCCTCTTTACCTGGATACTCGTTCAGTAGGCTTACCTCTTCCTCACTGTCTTCTACCTTTAAAATGGCATGACGGTGCGAGAATGTGCCGCGTTCAACATCTTCTCCAGAAATACGAATGTTGAAGTCTTCTGCCAAGAGTGATCCGTAAGCAAGTAGTTCGGCCATACCCCAGTCGAGGCTATTGCGCCCTTCACTTACTTGGTCTGCACGATCTTTCATCAAACGCTCCGTCTTGCGTAGGAATTTCTTGCCTTCTGGAAGCGTAGTGATGTATTTCGCGATATCGCGAAGCTTGCCAAGATCGAATGACGTATCCACAGGCTGCAACATCTCACCCGGTTCAGCGGGTGGGAAGTTGGTCCATTCTTCATTCATAAATGGCACAATCTTATTGCGCTCAATTTTCTTGGACTCATCAAAGTCTACCTCGAGCATGGCCTTAAATTCAGCCTGAAGCTCCTTGACCATGCCTTCGTTCGCAACCCCTTCGGCGAGCAGCTTCTTAGCATAAATCTCGCGTGGGTTCGGATGTTTTGAGATGGCTTTATAGAGAATTGGCTGTGTAAAACGAGGCTCATCCCCTTCGTTATGGCCGTACTTGCGGTAACACAACAAATCAATAAAAATGTCTCTGTTAAAACGCTGACGGTACTCTATGGCTAAACGCATTGCGTGTACCAAAGCCTCAGGATCGTCACCGTTTACGTGTAGTACAGGAGCTAAAATCACCTTAGCAACATCCGTGCAGTAGGTGGATGAACGTGCGTCCTTGTAGTTCGTCGTAAAACCAACCTGATTGTTGATGACGATGTGCAATGTTCCTCCCGTCTGATACCCATCAAGCTGCTCCATTTGAACAGTTTCATACACGACACCTTGTGCCGCAATGGCCGCATCCCCGTGGATAAGTATCGGAAGTACTTTTTTATTGTCGTGGTTGTAGTCGTTGTTGATCTTCGCTCGAGCGATACCTTCAACTATGGGGTCAACTGCCTCAAGGTGCGACGGATTCGGCGCGATATTCATCTTGACCTGCTTACCGTCAGAGGTGGTGTAGAACGTAGTATGACCGAGGTGGTATTTCACATCACCGTCGATGGTTATATCGTCAAAAGCCTTTCCTTCAAATTCTGAGAAGATCTGCTCACGCGGCTTTCCAAAAACATTAGTTAATACATTCAAACGACCGCGGTGCGCCATCCCAAGTACAAACTCTTCGACGCCGTGACGGGCACCGTGATTTACAGCTTCGTCTAAACCGGGAATCAAAGACTCTGCACCCTCGATCGAGAAGCGCTTCTGTCCAACAAACTTCGTGTTTAAGAAAGCCTCAAAACTCACTGCTTGGTTGAGCTTGTGAAGAATCTGCTTCTTCTCCTCTATGGATAATACCGGCTGGTTGTCATTCTCGTGGATCCAATGCTTGATCCAAGTTCTACGCTTTGGATCGCGGATGTAATTGTACTCTACCCCTGTGCTTTGGCAATAAATAGCCTCGAGGTGCTCCACAATCTTGCGCAATGTGCGAGGACCGCTTGCACCCAGCTCTGTGGCAGCATTAAATTCTGTATCAAGGTCGTCCTTAGACAACCCAAAGTTTTCGATATCTAGAGTAGGACGGTATTCACGGCGCTCACGTACCGGATTGGTCTTAGTGAACAAGTGACCTCTCGATCGGTACCCTTGAATGAGGTTCAGAACGTGAAATTCTTTGATGACCTCATCAGGTACACCGGCGCCCTGTAAATCGTCCTCCGAATAAATTTCACGGGCAAAGTCGTAACCTTGGAAGAAGGCCCTCCAGCTCGGCTCCGTGCTGTCCGGTTCTTTCAGATAACGTTGGTACTGCTCGTCGATAAACTCCGCATGTACGCTACCTAAAAATGAAAATCTGTCCATTTC
>CATAPZ010000238.1:0-1548 GCA_949486955.1 Cryomorphaceae bacterium
GAAGCCGAGCTTTTTAAGGTCTTTGGAAATGGTAATTGCTAAGTCCGTTACTGCCGGCACATCTTCCATAGAAGCACGCTGCATATTCAAGGGTTCTCCGCCGAGATAACTCCAAAGAACATCTACAAGGCGCTCGTCACGGTGGTGCATGGCTTTGAGTACTTTGGCATTATGGATAGCTGCTTGGATCTTTTGTTTATTTCTTATGATTCCGGTATTCTGCATCAGAAGGTCCACATCTTCTTCACCCATTTGAGCGATTTTATCTGCATTAAAATCGAAAAATGCTTCACGAAAATTATGCCGTTTATTCAGGATGGTAATCCAACTAAGTCCAGCTTGGAAAGTTTCAAGAATTAAGTATTCAAACATCTTCTGTTCGTCTCGAACTGGACGTCCCCACTCTAAATCGTGGTATGCTATGTAGCGATCGGAACCAAGGCACCAAGGGCATCGAGTATCTAAGCTTTCCATAGTCGTTCAGCTTCCTCGGTAGATGAGGTGGGCAGGTTGCAAGCGCCATTTTCACATACGTAGATTTTTGAGGTGTCACTCTTTCTGTTCAGAGTGAGCGGGAGTGTTCCTTGTAGTTCACTCTGCAAATAGAGGGTGTTAGGTCGGTAATTGTTCTCGGTCAAACTTCCTAATAAAGCTCCTGCCTTTTCACCAACCGCTACAAGTTCTTTTGAGCCATAGGATTGCATTAAGGCTAGATTGAGCCAATTCGAAAAGTTCTGCCCGTGCTTAAAAACCTTCCCGTGTATAGATTCCATCATTTGAGTACTGCGATCTATCCAGGTGCGTTCCCCTGCATAGCAGCCAAGCTCATAAAAGAACTGAGCGGTATAAGAATTTGCACTCGGTATGACATTGTCTTCAATTTCGATGACCTCTTCCCATGCGTCATTCCCTCCAGCAGCATACAAGTAGAAGTTACTCTCTTCTTTAGAGAACCTCTCACCAATTATAGCGGCGATGTTTTTTGCATCAACTACGTACCCCTCATCGCCCGTTAAGGCATAGCCTTTAAGAAGTGCAAGACCAAAGGTTGCATGGTCGTCAAGAAATCCTTGATCACCCCCAAATTCGTGTAAGACCATAGCTTCCTCTAAAAGATGCTTTCTCATGGCACTAAGTAATTCAACGGCTTTCCCTATGTAGCCTTTCTGTGGTGCAGCAAGGTGGAGTTCAAAGAAGCCTAAGACTACAAGTGCGTTCCAAGTGCACAATGCTTTATTGTCTCGAACTGGCTTCGTGTGCGTTTGAATACGCTCCTTTGAGGCATTTTTTAAGGCCTCGTGCCAGACATTTTCTAATCGCAGCCCTTCGGCGATGGAAATGCCCCACTCTTTACAATGAAATTCTAAGCTGTTTGTACGGTGTAAAATATACTTCTCTTCCCATGCTGAATAGTGTGTAATATCAAAGTAATCGTTAAACAGTGTCCTTTGCTCTAGTTCGAGGTTGTCTAGCTCGGCTGAGGTCCATGTATAATAGCCGCCTTCTTCTCTTGATAGCTCTGGTGTAGCTGAATCTGCATCAAGAGCA
>CATAPZ010000239.1:0-2590 GCA_949486955.1 Cryomorphaceae bacterium
AACCTCTGGGTTTCCAACTTCTAAAACTGCAGGGTTTCCAGTAGCTGCTAGAGCGTTTACGGAAGATAAAGTATATGAGTTATTGTACGCTGCAGCTCCCGTTTGAGCAACACTTGCTGGTAACCCTAATGCTTGCCCTGAGGCAGAAATCTCATAATCTCTAGTCCAACGGTCAAGGTTTGCTGGCGCAGAACCTACCAAAATGGCACGACCAGCATCCAATCCTATGAATAAATCTTGTGTTGTTGGGTTTCTAAAGCCCGTTTGTACAGAAGCTCTAATGTTATGGTCTCTGTTTACAGTTAAACCAGCAGATAAACGTGGCGAAAAGAAGCCATCAAAAAATTCTGATTTATCATAACGCACAGAACCTGTTAATTTTAATTTCATAGCTGATGATAGTTCCAAATCTTTTTGCACCTGAGTATACACTCCATATTCTGAGTAATCTATTGTTCCGTCATAATCGGTGTAAATTGTCCCTGAAGAATTCAAGCTGTACTGTCTAGCTGATCCTCCAATTTGTATATCAGCAAAATCTATAAGATGACTAAAGTTGTAATTAAAATCACCATGATAATATTTAGACTCATCCTGGAATTTTGAACCTGTAGATAAATCAGGGTCATTTACACTTCTATTAAAAGCAGCTTCATATTCTGGAGTTCCAGGTAAATAACGTCCTGTATCTGCAGCAGCTCTTGCCGCAGCATGCGCTTGATCGTTGGTTGCGCCGCCCAATGTTTGTTGCACATAAGCTCCGGCATACTGACCAAACCATGTTGTGTCGTCTTTCCATGCTCTATTGATATTTATACCCGTAAACACCATATCATAGGAATCTCCAGCATTATCACTTACAACATATCCACGGACAAAGAAATTATCATTTCTTAATTCAATTTTGTGTTGCTGTTGGAAGAAATTTTTGATGTTGTAGCGGTTGGTTCCTTGATAGATGGTATTACCTGTTCCTACTTTTCCAACGTACGAAATTTCAAAATCATTTTCAAAAGGGCGGTAGTATAATCCCCAATCCGCTTTAATGCTTTCTGCGTTGTAGTTTGTAAGGTGTCTTTCATTATAACCTGTTCTACTGACATTAACATCTGGAAGAAGTGCGTTAGCTCCAGCAGGAAGAAGGCCTAAGCCTTCAAGAGCAACACCTACTTCTTTGATGTTGGTCGCCACTTCATCTCCATAGACATTGATACCATTATAATTAGGATTAGTCGCTCTTGTTCCACCAATCATATCACTATCGACTTCGCTAGTAGCGGCCCAATCCGTTCCTTTCAAGTATCCAAAATTCACTTTACCGGCAAATTTTTCACTGAATTTGTGTGCCATTCTAATTCCAAGGTCTGTGTAGGCATTGTCTCCGGCAGCTTCTTGAGAAGTTATACCGCGCTTAAAGCTTACACTAATACCTTCATGATCAAAAGGGTTTTTACTACGCATGAATAAAATACCATTAAATGCATTTGCACCATAAAGTGCAGAAGATGCACCCGGTAGCAATTCTACACTTTGAACGTCTGGATCAATCATTCCCACTAAGTTTCCAATAGGGAAGTTTAACGCCGGTGTAGAGTTGTCCATGCCATCAACCAATTGCATGAATCTGTTGTTCGCAAAGGTGGCAAAACCTCTTGTGTTGATGGATTGAAATGTTAAACTGTTGGTATTGACATCAACCCCTTTTAGGTTTTCAAGCCCGCCATAGAAATCAGCGGAAGCTGTATTTTTAATTTCTTTGATACCAAAGCGCTCCACAGTTACTGGAGATTCGAAAATTCGCTCTGGAGTTCTAGAAGCAGAAATAACAACTTCATCTAAAACACTACCTTCTTTCAAAGCGACAGTAATGTCTTGATTGTTTGAAGTAATTTCTTGTGTTAAAGTTTCAAAGCCAACGCTACTTACTTGTATTGTAAATGGTGGATTTTGACTTACTGTGAGTGAAAATTTCCCATCAAAATCTGAAATGGCTCCAGATGATGTGCCGACAACAATGATATTTGCTCCTGGCAAAGGTAATCCGCTATCGTCATTGACAGTCCCTGTTACGGTCGTCTGTGCAAAGGATAATACACTAAACAGTAAAGTAAAAATTTTAAAAAATGTTTTCATTAGTAATAATTTTTTGGTTTTGCTTGTGTTTTGTTTATTTTATAATTAATAAATATAGACAATAAATTTAACAATTTATTAATTTTAGGCACAATATAATACAAATATGGACTAAAAGCGAAGCGTTTTGGCCTCTTGTTTTGTCATCTTTTGTGAAGAACGATACTTTTTGGTAAAGTTTTTTGGCTATTCTACCGTGAGGGAATAATCTTATGGGTTGGAAATTGTAACCTTCATCTATTTCTTTCTAAGAATTAGATTAATTTTTATGATAATAATTCCAATAAATCATTAAGGGGTTTCCCCTTTAACTCAATCAAATTTTCCTTGTTATCGTACCAATTTGAAGGGGTTTGAAGGGAATTGTTTATCAGTATTAATAATTTGTTGTCATTTGTTTTCTTTACAAATAAGTTTGTTCCACAATATTCATAATAATATTTCTGATTTCTCACAC
>CATAPZ010000240.1:0-1781 GCA_949486955.1 Cryomorphaceae bacterium
AAGGAGACACTTCGGATGTACCCATATCGAATTTTGGCGCGCCTATTTATGGCCAGTTTTCATTTGGCGTAGGAAACAACTCGTTCGAACATTGGCAAGTCTTTTTATCGCCGTTGGCTGGAAAGAGTACCACAGTCCTGGATGCTGATTTAAGAAATAAAGCCGCTTTTGGTGTAGATACTGGTGCTACGTGGCGTTTGGAAGCAGGTGCTAAGATTACCCTGAACTACAACCAACAGTTCAGCGAAGCATTTTCGGTCACTGCGAAGTCTGATATTTTCTACAACTATTGGGGCCCATTGTCAGCGACCGATTTTATGCTTGATATCATCGCTCTTTATAAGATTAAAGAGGCCTTTTCTGTCAATGCTCATGTCCAACTCATTCGGGATATCGATCAAATAGATGCTTGGCAACGCCGTTCGGTGTTGGGTTTAGGCCTTGCTTATACAATCAAATAGTTTTTCTCAACCTTCTCTCCCTTCTCCAAAGCAAGAAAAAGAGGAGGATGAGCCCCGGTTGGAGCACTACAAAAACGAGAATGTTAGCGAGGTAGTAGCCGTAGCCGTATTCGCCCGGTGCGCCGCCCATCACTTGGAGGATGTAGACGCATTTCATAAAGAGGTCGGTAATAAATGCTTCCATGGAATCGTAACGCGAGGCGAAAAGTTATCGTACAAAAAAAGCCACCTCAACGGGTGGCTTTATAAGTCATATCAGTTAGAGGACTACTTCACAAACACCTTGATTGAGGCGCTCATGTCGCGGCCGTAAGAAGCGTGTACGCCATTGGCGAATTGCATGCCCAAACGAACTTCTCCCATCGGAAGGGTTACTGTATCTGAAGTTTGTCCGCCGCCGTAGTGGATATTTACACTATCTGCAGGAACCACCTCGCCTTTAGCTAGGAACGCATTGCCGATCAATAGGTGGTGATGGCCTGTGCCTTCCACAATCTCACCCGCTGGGCGAACATCCATGCCTTCTACACCGAACTCAACGTACACCGGATTACTCACGGTGTCGCCGTTTTCAATGTTGGCAAAGAATACGCGGCCGGCGGCTTCGTCCATTTCCTCAGGAGCCATGCTCTCATGGTTGTGGTCGTGACCTTCGTGGTTTTCTACCGGTGCTTCGGCAGGCTGGCTACAGCTAAATGCGATAGCGCCTAGCGCTGATAATAGGAGTGTTTTTTTCATGTTATTCAAAGTCAATAAGTACGTTATTCTTTTCAACAGCATCACCCACCGAAACGTTCACGGACTTTACTGTTCCGTCTTGTTCGGCCTTGAGCATGTTCTCCATTTTCATGGCTTCCAGGATGAGCAGTCCCTCGCCCTTGGCAACGGTTTGACCGGGCTGTACCATCACGTCGAGGACCTTGCCTGGCATAGGTGCTTTTAGTTTGGTAGCCTTCGCGGTGTTTGCCGCAGACATGCCCATTTGCTCTAGGAGCAGGTCATAGTGGTCCTTAGCATTTAGCTCGAGCAATTGGCCATTGATTTTCAACGTAAAGGTCTTGCCGTCTTCGCTGCGTTCCACCCATTGCACGTAGTAGGATTTATGGTCCTTTAAAATGTGCCAAGTACGACCGTCCATCTTTTCGATGTCTAAGTTGTAATAGGTGCCGTCGAGCAACCCCTCAGCCGGGTTGGTATCTGGCGCAACTTCAAAGGTGTTTTTTCCTGTGATCTTGTACATGCGGTGGTTCTTTTACGAGCTTAAAGTTACTCGATAGCCGCCAAAGTTTTGGTGTAGATTTTAGCTCCGTGTATAGCAAC
>CATAPZ010000241.1:0-2209 GCA_949486955.1 Cryomorphaceae bacterium
CCAAGATTTGTTGTACCAATTCGTCCGGAGTTTTGGACAAATCAAGCTTACTATTGTCTTTATTGAGTTTAGGGGCGTGCGTAGCTCGCTCATTATTCTGAGCCTTAGGAATAAGCGAACCAGTAACAAGGCCTTTGACGGTATTTAAGACAAGCTCAGGCCCCAGTGACATAAGTTCATTATGAAGTTCGCCTGTAGTCAGCCCATGTTTTATTGGATGTTCAATCTGTAAAAGAGTACCACCAGTATCTATTTTCTTGTCTAACAAGAACGTTGTGAGCCCTGTAATACGGTCGCCGTTAATAATTGCCCAATGTATAGGCGCTGCACCTCTGTATTTCGGTAATAAGGATCCGTGTAGGTTAAATGTGCCTAAGGCTGGCATGGACCAAACAATTTCAGGGAGCATTCTGAACGCCACAACTATAAACAGATCTGCATTTAACGACCGCAGTTCAGTAATAAAGTCCTCATCTTTTAAGTTGGTGGGCTGTAACACCTTTAAGCCATTACTAACGGCACATACTTTAACAGCGCTTTCCCGTAGCTTTCGTCCACGCCCTGCTGGCTTGTCAGCAACTGTAATAACAGCAGGTATTATGTAGCCGGCTTCTATTAAAGCTTCAAGAGGAGGCACCGCAAATTCAGGCGTTCCCATATATACAATACGTGTATTAGTTCTTGAGCTCATTAGGGTTGCAATTAAGATCGAACCAAATATCATCAAAAGAATGACCATCTCTTAGCATTTGCTTGATAATCGTAGGGTCTGGATAATGATTGAAAGTACATGCGCTGCAAACACCACAACGCTTATCATCCTTTTGACCGAAGTAATGTGCTATTTGTTTGGTCATGCATTCTTCACTTTTCAAGAAAGCTAGCATTGCATTTGTGCGTTCTTTTTTAGCATTGATATAAGCATCAACAAAAGAGGAAGGAAAGCTTACGTACTTGTCGGCAGGGCGCGGTTCCATAAACTGAATAGCACTTTTGTTGTCTGCGGCCTGGTATTCTATCAACCCCTTGGTCTGAAACGAGAGTAACAACGTATCAAAATCAGAAGGGGTTAACATAGCCATTGCAGCTATACGTTTTCGATCGAATCGAATAGGTCCATCGACAGCGAGTGGATACATTCTATAAAGTGCTCCGAGAACTTCCATAGTTTCCTGAGTAAGGCCCTTCCAATTTTCAGGAGCAGAAGTAAACTTGATTTTGGGAACGCTAAATGCAGATTCAATGAACTGCCAATAACCTCGTTGCTGAATGAGTTTAATGAAATTCAGGAGCTTAGGAATAGGTAAATCGAAGCGTTTAGCGAGATCAACAATATTAAATTCAATCTTTTCCTCTAATCCGCTGCCGATCGCTATTTGATGTTTGCTGCAAAACGATTTATAAAACGCCTCTACAGTCTTGATATCTGGCAATTCTTCGATGCTCTTGTTCAACCTTTCGAAATCGTATTGATTGTAGAGCAAATGTGTATTACCTGTCGCGCCATTTCTTCCTGCACGGCCTATTTCTTGATAGTAGCCTTCCAGGGTATCAGGGACATCCCAATGCACAACCCAGCTCACGTCGCCTTTATCTATACCCATCCCAAACGCAGTCGTAGCTACCATCACTTTGACTTCATTGGCAATCCACGCAGCTTGGTTCTTAATTTTAATGGCGTCATCAACTCCTGCATGGTAGAAACAACTCGCAAACCCTTCATTGGAGAGTAAGTTGCTAAGCCCTTCACAGCTTCTTCTAGTCTTTGCATAGATAATCCCTGTCCCTTCAAGTTTCGTCATAAGTCGTAATAACTGCTTTTCCTTATTTGGAGTAAAGTGTCTGTGAAGGATTAAGTTGTCTCTGCGCACAGAACCCTCAAAAACCTTTGCATCGGGGATATGTAATTCTTGGAGCAAATCAGCTTTTACACGTGGTGTAGCAGAGGCTGTTAACGCAATTGTGGGGGTGTTAGGCAGTATTTCCTTGACTTTATGAATATTCAAGTAGGACGGTCGAAAATCAAAACCCCATTGCGAAATACAGTGTGCTTCGTCAATAGCAATCAGTGAAATATCTGCATTGCCTAGGTATTCGAGAAACAGTGGATTCGATAATCTTTCAGGAGCAAGGAAGGCGAACTTGTATTTTCCATACCTGAGGTTTCTGAATGCTTCATCGAGTTTTCGGATCGAATAAGAGCCTTTGA
>CATAPZ010000242.1:0-2696 GCA_949486955.1 Cryomorphaceae bacterium
AACAGGACCATTTGGTGTTTGGATATGGACCACTTTCCCCTCTTTGGTATTCTCGAGTTCTTCAACAGAACTTTGGGTGAATGTGAGCACCCCGGCCTGTGCTGCTTTCTGCTGCAAGGTCGCCATCATTTTACCGGTATCCACGGTGCCCTCAAGAGTGTTTTTGATCAAATGGGTGACTTTGGTCGAAAACCCATAACCTTTGGATGCCTCTACAGCATAAGGAGGTGTCCCAAGATGAGGTTCGAGCAGATCATTAAAAAAGTCAATTCGTTCTTGATTGGGCGGCTCAAAGCACATCTCGTATCCACCAACTTCGCGGTAATCAATAGCCTCATCTCCCAATGTTTCCCGAAGTAGCTTAAGGCCATTGTAGCGCTTCATAACTAGTGATGCGGTAGCTTCTTTGCCGATGGATGCGACGTCGTGCTCGAGTTCCGAAATGGAGCCAAAGCAGGCGAAGCCGGCGTTTTTCGTGGACGCGCCGCTAGGGAAAAGGCCGCGTTCAAGAATGGCAATGCGGTGTGTAGGGTTCTTTTGGGCATAAAACAAAGCGGCAAAGTGTCCTACAATACCGCCCCCCACAACCACTAAATCAAAGTGGCGCAATGTTGTTTTTTCCCAATAGCTGAGCACTATTTTTCGCTCGAGATTTTCTTTGTGATAACACGAACTTTAGCCTTCGCCTCGCCTTCCATGCCTTCTACATCGAGGCTATCAATAGTCACAGTGATTTCACCGTTTTCTCCTTTTACAACGTCAATTTGGTCGATTACATCGATATCAAGATCACCTATCAAATCGTGCACTTCACCTTCGTCGGTGATGAACATTGCCTTTTTCATAATGTGTCCTTCGCCCATCATCATGTGCGGCATTCCTTTGGGTCCATGATGACCCGTAGTGCGGCCTAACAAGAATCCTAGAATGCCGAAAATCACGGCAATTAGAGTAAATGCAAACCAATTTTCATTCAAGCTTTTCATAGCGTATTTTTTTTGAGAGTTCTAAGGTACAAACTCGTGAAAACTTAGTGGCTGTCTATAAAACAACATTGGCATAACACTTAATGTCTAAAAATCAGTATCTTATCGTACAAACAAACACTCTTTACACTATGAAAAAAATTGTACTTACCACTTTAGTGGTTGTAATTGCGGGGTTCGTGATGTTCTCCGTAGGCGGCGCCTTGTATTACATGGACGCCATGGCAGAAATGGCAGCAGCATTTCCTGATGCAATGAAGGCCGAACCGGACATGACTATGGGATTAGCTAATATGATTGTCATCTCCCTGTTGACTACAATTTCATTTGATCGCATGGGTATTTCTACTCCCGCATCTGGCGCAAAAGCAGGTGCATGGTTTATGGGATTGCTGTTTTTAGCATTCAACACACAGATGCTTACCATGTACAACACCATGGACTTAAACTTTGCGGCTTTAGATACTGTAATTTCCGCGGTCATGGGTGCTGTTCTAGGCGCTGCTTGTGGCTTTGGATTGGGAAGATTTAAGAACTAAAAGGACAGATTATTATGATTACAATGATAATTGTGCTCCTTGGAGTCTTGGTTACTTTATATGGAGTATTTACGAAGAACCGTGTCCTATACAATGTTGGATATTTTGTATTCGGTATTGTTGTTGTTTGGGACCAATTCGCTTTGTTCTCTGAAACAAACAATGCGGAAAACCTGGCAATGGCCTCTCTTTGGATGATTCAGGCAATCGTCGCTATCCCAAATAAAGTTAAGTACGATGGAAGCAAGCTCGCCAAGAGTGCAGGGGTGAAGATTAACGCTTCTCTTTCTGTGATTAATGGTTTTGCTGTTTACTATGCAACAACTGTGGACTATATACCTCAATTTGCCATGTATATTCACGGGCTTTTAGCAGTATTGCCGCTGATAGCGATATACTTGATTCTTTCAGATAAGATTGAAGTAACAGCCTAGGTGCTTGGAAAAAAGATTAGGAAAAAGCCCGGCGCATCGCGCCGGGCTTTGTTTTTTAAAAATTAGAATCCCCAACCTGCAGTAAACTGTAGGTTTGGATACCATCCGCCTGCAAAATCTGTTTGAAGATCAAATGTTCTGGAACTAGCATCCATTGTGACTCCATTGGTAGACACTATACCTCCTCCGGTTTTAATGACACCAATATCAACCCCGAGGCGTAGACCTTTAACAGGGCGCAGACCATACCCAATGCCCGTGAATGTGAATGTTCCGCCGTCGGCCCAGTGATAGCTATTGCCATCAGAATCGTCCAAGAAGCCATTCAAAGAGCCTACGCCTAATCCAGCACTTACTCTAAAAGCTTGGAGCGCCTCAATTGGGCGGTAACTAATTATCATTCCCGACCAGCTACTTTCGTCTGCGAAAGTGCCGGAGTATGAGACGTTATTAATGTCAATTTCACTAACGTCAACAGGGTTGGCTTCCCCGTAGAAAACGGATAGGGTTGTTTTCTTGGAGAGTTGACGGTCAAACTGAAATCCTACGGAAGGAATAGGCCCAGCAGTGTTAATGCTAAATGCATTTTCAGCATAAGCACGGTCTTTTTTCCAAAAGGAAAAATTGTCTTGAGCCGAAGCTCCAATGCATAACGCGAACGTCATACATACAATCATAAATCTTTTCATATTACGTGGTTTTATTCTCTTTTAAGATACACAAAAGGAGTGTAACAT
>CATAPZ010000243.1:0-10086 GCA_949486955.1 Cryomorphaceae bacterium
ATTCAAGTGTAAAATTCAATTTGAAGTCACGGTTACCGTCCCAGTAATCTTCTGCGAGGTCAGCATCAAGTACAACATATACCTTGCCTTCTTCCATGATCTCTCCTAGTTCAGCCTCAAGAGCGACATTCAGAGACGCTTCAGCTGCGCCATCTTCCAATGGATTTTTAACAGCAGCTTCCTGCATGGAAATATCTTCATTATCGCTAGCAAAGGCTACTACAAATGCATTGATATTGGCGAAACCTAGAGAATCGTTTGGAGCGACTGTGGCTGAAGTCAATCGAGCATCGCTAATTCTCATACCGTCAACATAAGCATCGCCCAAAGCTTCTGCTAAATCAACAGCGATTTCAGCTTGACCGCTGTTAGGGCCAGCAAATAATGGACCTTCGAGGCTAAACTCAAGATCGTTTACCGAATATTCATGGATTTCGCCAGGGCCAGAGCAACTAGCTACCATGAAGACTGAAATTGCAATAATTCCAATCGTTCTTAGATATTTAAACATGTTCAATTGTTTTAAGCACGGAAATATAAAACAATAAAAACAGCCTTTCCCCCGCCCTTGTTCATTTTTTGTGTCCGGCCGAACCTCTCGTAGGCGTTTTTTTATTTCACTGAGGATTAATAACTTAACTGTGAAATACAAACCAAACAACAAAACCTTACAAGCACACATGGGTGCCTTTGCTATGAAAGCTCAGTTCGAAAATTGGTTCTGGCACAGTTGCTTCACCTTTCTACACCTGTGGAATTCTGTTGCATCTGGTAAATTTTTCTTCTACACGGTCAACAACCCTTCTATGCACTACGGGGGTGCGTTTCTCGACCGTAAAACAACGCTTTTACGTCAACTAAGAGAGGACTGGATTCCAAAAGGATTCTCGCATACAGGTACACTCGACAAACTTCCAAAGGGCATTGAATTTCCGGTAATTGCTAAACCCGATAAAGGGGTCACTGGCATCGGTATTAAGAAATGTCGCAGTTTAGACCAACTCAATGCCTATTTAACGGCTGCCGGTGCCATGCGGGTTCGGATAGAATCTTTTGTAGATCTCCCCAACGAGTATGGGGTGATGTTTTATTTCCATCCTAAAACCAGGGAATCAGAAATCTCAATCGTAGAAAAACGATATCCCAGGGTCATCGGTGACGGTAAGCGAACGCTGAAAACACTCATTGCACAAGCGGCTCGATGCAATCGTAAACTGAGGGTTGAAGATATCCAACGTCGATTGAGAAAACGATTAAATGAGATTCCTGGAGAAGGAGAAGAAATTGTACTTGATTACGTTGGAAACGGAACTAATGGCTCTACATTTCATGAAGTGCCTATGGTCGGGAATACCGAAAAACTTCGTGCGTTTTTAATTGAAGAACTGTACGTTCAAGCTGGAATATGCTTTACTCGGATGGATGTAAAGGCCGCAAGTCTCAATGCCCTACTAGCCGGGGATTTCATCTTAATAGAACACAACGGAGTCAAATCAGAACCGCTTCAGATTTTCATTAAGGAATTGCCTGTAGCTGTTCGATACAAGTACTACAAACATCACTTTAGAACAATGCGCAGTATCTCTCAGCAACAGCGGGAATTAGGGCATAAACCTGCATCGTTTCTAGAGGGTATTGTAGAGCTCTACCGTCAGCGAAAACGGTTTCATGTTATAGCTGATGTAGTAGATTCAGCTGCGCAGGAATTCTCAGCCTAGTCTATTCTAATGTCATAAACAACCACCTTCTTCCAGAGGTGTCCGTATTCCTTGATAAAGGCTTGGTGCAATGGATGATTTTGATAAATATCTTGATCCTCTGTACTCCCAAAATACATAGTCTCTGAGACGTCCCAATCGCTCACAACTACCTCACGCTTCATCGTAGAGGCAGGCTCCCCTGTGGCAAGCATCTGTACTTCACGAATACCACCTAGAGTTTCAAGTCCCTCCTTCAATGCTGCTTTATCTTCCATGGAATCAGGATGTTCGAGCCAAAAGAAAACCTGATGAATGATCGTTCCTGAGGGTAGTGTTGCCTCTTGAGCGAATCCGTTGTAGCCCGTGAATAGTAGGGCGAATAGAAAGATGTATTTCTTCATGATACGAAATGTTAGTAGCTCAAAATGTACGAAGAATGTTCTACCTAAGCTTTGGTATCTTGCGCCTTCATAAAACGTAGCGCTTGTGCATCCACAGAATCCCTTCCAAAACAACTACAACTTCAATCAACTGGTGAATGCGGTTACGGAGTTGGAAGCCTTTGTAGTTCCGGGGAAATTTGCGAGAAAGAGCATTGACTTTAGCAATCCTGAGGCCGTTTATTTGCTCAATAAAGCACTGTTGAAGTGGCGTTTTAATGTGAATTGGTCCCTAAAAAAGGGACACCTCTGCCCTGCCGTTCCTGGCCGGTTCGATTACTTATTACACGCTAGAGATCTATTGCCAAAAATAGAAGGAAGACGCGTGCGCATGCTCGATGTAGGCACGGGTGCCTCGCTGATCTATCCCCTGCTCGCAACCGCAGCCTTTAACTGGGAGTGTGTAGGTTCAGAGGTCGATAAAGAAGCCATTAGCTACGCCAAAGGACTAGTGCGTATGAATGCCAACATGATGGGTACGCGCATCCGAAGACAAGAGTTCAAGAGCCAATTACTTCAAGGCATCATCGAGAAAAAAGAGAATTTTGACATACTGGTCTGCAACCCACCGTTCTACAAGACCAAAAGTGAAGCTCTAGCTGCCAACACACGTAAAAACAAGAATTTACACGGAAAAGAAGAGGCAAATCACAACTTTGGTGGTAGTGCCAATGAGTTGTGGTACAAAGGCGGTGAAGAGGCCTTCTTAAAAAAATTGGCCCTAGAAAGTGCCGAATACGGGCAGCAAGTTCAGTGGTTTACCTGCTTAGTTTCGAAAAAAGACCACCTGCGTACCTTCAAGAGATTCATCCGTAAAGGCAACCCCACCGAAATCAAAGTGGTGGAAATGGAACAGGGCAATAAGGTGAGCCGATTTGTGGCGTGGACCTTCCAAAATGAGCACGATGAGCCAAGCGAATAATCCCCTTCATGGCGTTAAACTGGCCCACATGGTAGAAGCGCTGGTCGAGTATTGGGGTTGGGACCAATTAGCCCTTCGTATCCCGGTGCGATGCTTCATGTACGACCCTTCGGTAAAATCGAGCCTAAAGTTCCTGAGAAAGACGCCTTGGGCGCGTGCGAAGGTGGAACAGCTCTACGTAGACACCTTTCCTAACGGCGTTGAAGAAAAGCTGTAATTCTCAATTCTTAAAGATAAAATCTCCGAACTCCATCTGAAAAATGTATTTTCAATGTGTAAAATATTGATGCGCAATGAAATACATTAAATCCCTACTAATCCTTACGAGTCTACTTTTCGGTTATTCTAGTCATGCTACTCACTTAATGGGTGGTGAAATTGTGGCACAACAAATCAATGGTTATCAGTATCAAATTTTAATGACTGTATACAGAGATACTGCAGGGATTCCAATGCAGACAACAGCCCAGTTTAATATCACTGATTCGGCAGGAACCAATGTAACAACCCTAACTACACCTTATGATTCTGTGATAAGCGGAAACACTTTGCCTATGTATCCATATGGTGTCGAGGTATATTTCTTCATCGATACAATCACCTTCTCTAGCAGCGGAACTTATACAATTGGATGGAGTAATTGTTGTCGTAATGGGGCAATACAAAACATAACACAACCGTTGGGGCAGAGTATGTTTCTACAGACGCAGGTTACGGTATTCGATACCGTTAATAATTCGACACCTTGGTTCTTAGTTCCCGCATCAATATTCCTTCCTTCAAATACACCTTGGCAATACAATCCTTTACCTTTTGATCCCGATGGCGATTCGTTATTCTGGAGTTTATCACAACCACTTAATGCATTAAACAGTAATTGCCCAGGATATACCCTACCACCTGGGACAGTTTCGAATCCCATGACTATAAACCCAGTTACTGGAACCATTACTTGGACCGCAACCACAGTTGGACATTTTGTGACTTCCGTACTTGTTGAAGAATTCCGGAACGGAATAAAAATAGGTGAAATTCGAAGAGATATGCAGTTTATCGTAGTACAAACCAGCTTTACCGGTCCTATCTGGAATGCAGGAAACTTGCCAGTAGACAGTCTTGGAAATGTTCATGTGAATTTAATACAGAATAGTTCCTTTTCACTTTCTGTTTCAGGCTATTCACCTAGTGGAGACACGTTATTTGCCGATGCATTTGGAGAGCCATTCTTTACTAACCCCAACCCTGCACAATGGACGTGTAGTGGTTCTGGAACGAACGATTCTATTCAAGGTAGCATTTTATGGGCACCTAGCTCGGCTCAAACGAGGAGTACACCTTACGTACTTGCGCTTCGTTTAACCGACGGATTCTTGTCTCAGGATCTTTCGATAATATTTCAAGTGTCTTCTGGTATTGGTCTTGAAGAAGAAAGCCTTAATTACCTGACCTATCCAAATCCAGCTTTGACTAGTGTGACTATTTCACCAATCCCTAGTCGAGCAATCATTTACGATATTTCCGGTAAGCATTGGGAGTTAGATCAAATAAACGATGCTTGGGACGTTAGCCAAGTACCTCCTGGGAATTATGTCTTAAGATCATTCGATGAACATGGGCTGATTATAGGGACTACTAGACTCGTCATTCAATAATTATAAACCGCCTCTGTTCGAGGCGGTTTTTTTGAATTCAATACTCTATGCGAATCGCTTTTTTCTGCCTTATCTTACCGGTCTAATTACCCAGTAAAACATGAAAAGAGTATTGTTCATGGGAGCATTAGCAACTATTGCCCTAAGCTCCTGCAACCCTCAAGAAGAAATGCACACCGAAACAGATCACAGCGACTTTCAGTGGCAGGTGGACCGCTTTGCAGACATCAAAGTGCTCCGCTACCAAATCCCATCGTGGGATGACCTCACTCCACAGCAACGCATCTATGCCTACCACCTCACTCAGGCCGGATTGGCAGGGCGCGATATTATGTGGGATTGTAATTACCGTCACAACCTAGAAATCCGTCGTGCACTAGAAGCGATTATTTCTAGCGAAAGTGTCGACAAGGCATCTGCTGAATATGCAGATTTCGAAGTGTACGCCAAGCGCGTATTCTTTGCCAACGGTATTCACCACCACTACAGCAACATGAAGTTTGCTGCTGACTTTGACCAAGATTGGTTCCTTCAAACCCTTGCAGGCCTTGGTATCGAGCTTTCTGAAGAAGCGCAGCGCGCCATCTTCGACCCAAGCTTTGATGCGAAAAAAGTAAACCGTGCGGACGGTGTAGACCTCCTACTCGCCTCTGCAGTAAACTTCTATGCACCAGATATCACTCAAGCAGAAGCTGAGGCGTTCTATGCCGCGAAAGAAGATGCTGATCCTGCACGTCCAGTAAGCCACGGTCTGAACAGCCGCCTCTCTCGCGATGAAAACGGTGAGATTTACGAGGAAGTGTTCAGCGCCCGTGGACGTTATGCAAGCAGCATTAAAGAAATCATGGGCCACCTCGCGAAAGCTCAAGCAGTAGCAGAAAACGAGGACCAGGCTAAGGCACTTGGTCTGTTGATCGAATACTACGAAAGTGGTGATCTCACCAAATGGGACGACTACAACATTGCGTGGGTAAGCACTACGGGCGGCGATGTAGATTACATCAACGGTTTTGTGGAAGTGTACAACGACCCTATGGGCTACAGAGGTTCTTACGAGACCGTAGTTCAGGTGAAAGACTTTGATGCCAGCGCACGTATGGCAGTGGTAGCGGATAATGTTCAATGGTTTGAGGACAACAGCCCTATCATGGACGAGCACAAAAAGGAAAGCGTTGTCGGTGTTAGCTACAAGATTGTTACCGTAGCTGGGGAAGCTGGGGATGCCTCTCCTTCTACGCCTATTGGTGTAAACCTTCCAAACGCGAACTGGATTCGTGTAGAGCACGGTTCTAAATCTGTATCACTAGGAAACATTGAAGATGCCTACCACGCAAGTGCAGGTAAGGGTATGGCCGAAGAATTTGGCTTCTCTTCGATGCACAACGAGCGTGCCGAGAAATACGGTGAACTAGGTTCTAAGATGCACACTGCCCTTCACGAAGTGGTGGGTCATGCATCGGGTAAAATCAACCCTGGAGTGGGTACACCAAAAGAAACTTTGAAGAACTACAGCTCGACCTTGGAAGAGGCACGTGCCGACTTAGTGGCATTGTACTTCATCTTAGACGACAAGATGCAGGAGATTGGCTTGATGGAGAACAAAGAGCCTGGCTACGCCGTATATGACAACTACATCTCAAACGGTATGATGCTGCAATTGCGCCGCATTTTGCCTGGAGACGATATCGAAGAAGACCACATGCGCAACCGTCAGTTGGTAGCCTCATGGGCTTTTGAGCGCGGACAAGAAGAGAATGTCATCGAGCGTAAAGTTATCGATGGTAAGACCTACTTCGTAGTCAATGATTACGACAAACTGCGCGGGTACTTTGGAGAATTGCTTCGTGAGATCCAACGTATTAAGAGCGAGGGTGATTTTGAAGCCGGAAGAAATCTAGTGGAGACCTACGGAGTAAAGGTAGATGCGGAACTCCATGCAGAAGTATTGCGTCGTTCTGAGCCTTTGAATCTTGCACCGTATAGCGGTTTTGTAAACCCTGAAATGGAGCCTGTTATGGAAGGTGATAGCATCATCGATGTAAAGGTCACCTACCCTATGGACTTCTTGGGACAGATGTTGCGCTACGGCAGCACCTATAGCTTCGAATAACACGCTTCTGAGTATTTGAATAAAGGGCGCCCGGTTTGGGCGCCCTTTTTTTATCGCTTAACTAAGCTGCTTGATGTGTGTGTTCGTATAAGTTATACCGTTGACGAGAACAATGGCTGTTAAATTGAGTATCACGGCAATACACATAGAAAGCCAATCGTCAGTGGTCGTTAAGAAACGATATGTGATTAAATAGATGACAATACCAATTACTGCCTTACTAACAGTTGGTTTGGCAGCTAATGGAAGTACGTCGGGCACATGAGAATCTTGATGTTCCGGACCCAACCAAAGCAAATGAAGCCCCCTTTGCAAGCCATATCGACGGAAGTTTGAATACAGCTTTTTAAAAAAGAACAACTGTATATTGATAAAGTCTCTTTGTGGCAGCTCGGTGGTCAGACCGTAATCGGGCTTTTCCTCGTACGCCATAAAAGAACCAAAAAGCTTGTCCCAAAAGATGAATACACCGCCATAATTCTTGTCGAGGTATACCTCGTTGGAAGCATGATGCACCTTATGGTGATCAGGCATTACCAATACATGCTCTAACCAAGGTATGGTCGAAATAAATTCCGTGTGTAAATAGTATTGATAGAACGCATTGAGGTAACCACTCATGATGACATATTCTACGGGAAGGCCTAAGAACACCAATGAGGAATACATAATGCTTCGTATCAAGAACCCGAGTGGGCTTAAAGCGAAGTTTACACTGAGATTATACTCGTCGCTTTGATGGTGCACTAAGTGAATGCCCCACATAAGGGAAATTCGATGTCCCATTCGATGAAATAGGTACCATATAAAATCGACACCTATGAAGGTCAATACGAATGCAAAAATGGATTTTTCAATTCCAGGGAATAACCTCCAACTCACCACCTGCTCTATGAGGATGAGGCTGCGTTCGGTGAGGTATAATCCCATGAGGCGGTCAAAAAATCCCAGAGATAGATTGAGTAATGTTTGATCCCATGTGAATTTATACCCGGATTTGCGCAAGAAATAAACCTCCATACCAAATATGGACATCGCGATTGGCACTATGATAAAAAGGAAACCCAATGACATACTGAAAAGTAGTGTCATACAAAACAGCAGGAGTACGCCATATTCATCAAGTTCCGTGTAATTAGGTGTTAACCTGGCGCATATATTGCCCATTACAATTAAAGCTGTTTCATTTATGAATCGTTTTAGTTGGATTAAAAGAGGTATCTTAATGGGCACCAAGACACAGCGCATGCAACAAGAAATAACCATTCGCTACACGCTTCATGAAGATTGGAGGACGAAAGCGATTGTTCCAAAAGCTATTCAAGAGAAACTGGAAGAACTGTTAGAATCGGCATATGCCCCCTATTCAAATTATCCCGTTTCAAGTGTTGTACTATTAGATAACGGGCATACGGTGGTTGGTACCAATCAAGAGAATGCGGCATTTCCAGACGGATTGTGTGGAGAGCGTGTTGCAGTGCTAGCTGCTAAGGCCGCGTTCCCTCATGAATGTATCAAAGCCATTTATATCATGACTGGTGAGCAAGAGCGGTCTCCGGCTGCGCCCTGCGGTTCATGCAGGCAAGTGCTGCACGAAACGGAGTTAAGGCAAGAAGTGCCCTACCAATTGTTCCTGATGAATAGAACTTCCGATGCCCTTGAATTCACGGGCGTACAGGATTTGCTACCCTTCAGTTTTACCTTACCTAAGTAACCTATGAAAACAAAAAAAGAAATCGTCGACAACTGGCTTGTACGCTATACCGGAGTAGCCCTTGAGGATTTTGGGCATTACATACTCTTGACCAATTTTCAGCATTATGTAGACCTCTTTGCGCAGATCACAGGAGCAGAGGTACAGGGCAGAGATAAAAGTATGAGCAGTGCCACGCACAACGGCATTACGATGATCAACTTTGGAATGGGTTCTCCTAATGCAGCAACTATTATGGACCTACTGTCGGCCATAGAACCAAAGGCAGTGCTGTTTTTAGGGAAGTGCGGCGGACTGAAAAAACGAAATTCTATCGGTGATTTCATATTGCCTATTGGTGCTATACGTGGCGAGGGTACATCCGACGATTATTTCCCACCCGAAGTACCTGCGATGCCTTCGTTTGCTTTACAAAAGGCCGTATCGACTACTGTGCGTGATAACAACATCAACTATTGGACAGGTACTGTCTACACCACCAACCGCAGAGTGTGGGAGTTTGACGACGAGTTTAAAGAATACCTGTTGGCCATTCGTGCCTACGCCATTGATATGGAAACAGCCACCCTATTTACGGTAGGATTTCACAATCACATCCCGACTGGGGCGCTATTGCTGGTAACAGATTCACCGATGGTTCCTGAGGGCGTGAAAACCATGGAAAAGGATAAAGTGAATTCAAGAAAGTTCGACGAAAGCCATGTACAGCTTGGTATTAAGAGCCTTGAACAACTCATCAATAACGGGAATACCATACGCCATTTGAAGTTTTAAAATCTTTGCTAAAATCTTTCATTAAAGGGTTGTTTAGAACGATTCTAGATAGTACGTTTGTCGTGTTATTTAAAATCAATCTAAATAATTCGGATGATTACCCCACTCCTATTTGCAGTCAGTTTCTCAGCGGCGGAACCTATTGACACTACCCTACCTGCTCCGGTAGAGTTAGAGAGCATCACCATCACTTCCACGCATTCGAAAACCAACCACCGTTCCTCTTCAGAATTGGTCTTGCCTATGATCGAATTGGCCCGATTCAATGTGGTAGATGGTAACACTCTATTGCAATCTCAGCCCGGGGTATATACTCAGCAAGAAGACGGCTGGGGTTTGAGGTTGAACATCGGTATCCGCGGAACGGGTGTAGAACGCTCCTCACGCATAACACTAATGGAAGACGGAATCCTCACCGCTCCAGCGGCGTATTCAGCACCTGCAGCGTACTATTCACCAGTACTTTGGAAGTATGAGCAAATTGAAATTCTCAAAGGCGGCGCTGCATTAATTACGGGACCTCAAAGTACAGGGGGTGCAATTAATTTTGTCACGGCTACACCGCAAGAAAAGGACTACCATCAAATTAGAACGACTGCTGGTGCCTTTGGACGACTCATGGCGAATGTGCGCGGTCAAGTAACCTCAAACAATAGAAGCCAATTCTTCTATGGGTTAGGCAGAAACGGGGCAGATGGATTCAACAATATTGACGGTCAGCGATATGGCGGATTCGGATTGAACGATGGTTACTTGAAATGGATACAGCACCTA
>CATAPZ010000244.1:0-1867 GCA_949486955.1 Cryomorphaceae bacterium
TTCTTTGGAGTTATCTCGGCGGAGAACCCTTGAATATGCAGCGTGCTTCTATGGAAGATGTGCCGGCAGTAACGGACTTAGCAATTACCATTTCCAAAGACCTTAAAAAGCTCGGCTTCAAATTTATTGGTCCTACAACAATGTATGCGCATATGCAGGCCAGTGGCATGGTCAACGATCATTTGGTAAGCTGTCCTGCTTATGAAGAATGTCTAGAGTAATTTCTTGGTAGACTTCAGGGCTACAAAGTCCTTCAGATAATAAGGCTCGAAATAAGCTACATCCTCTTTCACCATAGCCGGTGTTTCTAGAAGATTGGCCATATCCTTGGCACTCGGAAAATCATTTTCTGCATAGACCCAGTTGGAATTACCGTGCAAGTGACCAACCTTTTCAGCGGCATCACCGATGACATGAATCTGCTGATTGGCCAAATGTTCCCAAGAATTTTCAGTCACGACAACTGCTTCAACAGCCGATGCTGGATGAAAAACCCCTTCTTTTCGAACCCAATGTTGTGCGTATACCTCGTCTCTACGCGCATCAATAACGGCTATAACTTCATCCCCTTTTAACTGGCTCATATCAAAGCAGCCTAGTGTGGGCAGACTATATAAAGGCAACTTCGCTGCATAGCAGATGCCTTTAGCAGCACTTACGCCAATCCGTAAACCTGTGTAAGAACCGGGGCCTTTACCCACGCACACCCCTTGAATGTCGGAAAAATCGAGACCAGCCGTCTGCATGCATTCTTGCACAAGAAGATGCAGACGCTCACCATGAACAAACTTATCCTCGCGCTCCGCGCTCTGGGCAATTACCCGGCTGTTAGAAACGATGGCAACACTACAATTCTTGGTTGCTGTTTCTATACAAAGGATCATTTTTCTTCTTTGAGTTTAATGGATGCGCCGTTTTTAAGCTCTCTCGATACAGCGCTGTAAGGTCCAACGACTATTTCTGTACTATCCTCTACTCCCTCAAGAATGATGTATTCATCGTCTTGGATACCGCTCTTGACTACCAGAACATTCACCTTTCCTCTTTGGGGAACGAAAACCACTTCGAAGCTTTCGTCCGAGTCTTCTGAAGCACCGTATCTCTTCGCAGTTGTACTGGTGTCTTTACGCACTGAAACAGCTTGGATCGGTGCGACTAAGGCGCCTTTGACTTTGTTTGTGATAATCTCAACCGTTGCCGTCATTCCGGGACGGAACGGATTGGCACCATAGGAAGAACGCAAGTGCTGGTAGCTGCTGTTGAGAATGCGAATCTTAACCTCAAAGTTTGTTACCTGATCGGCAGAAGCACCAAGAGCAAGGTTTGCACTATTGGCGATCTCGCTAACTACACCTTCAAATTTTTCACCTAAAAAGGCATCTAACTCAATGTAGGCCGTATCACCAAGCATCAATTTGACAATATCGTTCTCGTTAACCTCAACCAAAACCTCCATGGTATCCAGCTCTGCAATCCTGAGCATTTCTGTTCCTGTCATGGTAGCGGTTCCAACCACACGCTCACCAAGCTCAACGTTTAACTGAGTAACGGTACCCGAAATTGGTGCAACAATAGACGTTCGCTTCAAATTCTTGTATGCTTCGTCCAGATTTGCCTCCGCACTCTGTAGGTTATAATGTGCACTTTCCTGCTGCAATTCAGCCACGGTGATTGCACGTTGTGCGGCATCAAACTCTTGCTGAGAAATAGCGCCCTTTTCAAACAAAACTTTATTTCTCTCCCAAAGCTTGTTCGCCTCTATCAAACTGGCCTTGCTCTGTGCTAATCCAGCTTTTGCGCTGTTCACTGCTGCGCGTGATCTTGTAATGGCACTTTCATAAAGATCAGGATTGATCTTCACCAGCAA
>CATAPZ010000245.1:0-14125 GCA_949486955.1 Cryomorphaceae bacterium
AGACCCGATAGTTTATGTGCGATTTATGCGAATTTTTCGCGCAGCGGCTTCGTGGGAATAATGACTTTTCCTCCGAGTTTAACGCTCTTGACCTCTCCTTTCTTCAGGAGGCGCTGTGCAGTAGCTCTTGAGATATCAAAAAGTTCCATTAATTCAGCAATGCTGATGAATTCCTTCTCCAGAATTTCCGAGTGGGTCATGGTTAATCGGTTTAATGGTTTGGTTGGTCCAAATTAAGTCAAAATAAACTTGACGCAATTGAAGTGAAAATTTAGTCCCAATCGAGACAAAAAATCCCCTTCAGCGCTCTGCCGAAGGGGATTCTGTATAGTTGTTGCGAGGATATTTATCCAGCGAGTGCGTCTGCACCACCAACAATCTCCAAAATTTCGTTGGTAATCGCCGCCTGACGTGCCTTGTTGTATTCTAGTTTAAGGTCTCCTTGTAGTGCTTTCGCATTGTCTGTTGCCTTATGCATCGCTGTCATACGAGCACCGTGCTCAGAGGCATTAGCATCGAGCAATGATGCAAAGAACTGGGTCTTCAACGAAGTAGGAATCAAATCTTCAAGAATCTCTGATTTCGTTGGCTCGTAGAGGTACTCTGTAGTATCTACTGGGCCATCAACTTCCATAGAAATTGGAAGCATCTGTTCTGAAGTTGGCTCTTGTACTGCTGCGTTACGGAACGCATTGTATACTAAAACCACTTTGTCAAACTCTCCGGCCAAGTAACCGTCCATGAGTTTTTGTGCATATTCTGATGCCGCCTCAAATCCAATGTTATCCCAAAGCTCAGGATTGCGCTCCACAAGACGCGCATCGTCTTTAAATGCGTCGCCTGCCTTCTTACCGATCGCTACAATGCTGAAATCGTCGTTGCTGTCGGCCATCAAGGCTTTTGCCTTCTTCACTACGCTTGAGTTAAATGCGCCACAAAGACCACGATTTGAAGTGATCACAACCACACGGGTGCGGTTAGTATCGCGAACAACACCGTAAGCGTTTTCACTGCTGTCGAGTGTAGAAGCGGCTTTTTGTAGAATTTCAGTCAATTTAGACGCATAAGGGCGCATCTGTACGATGGCATCCTGCGCCTTCTTCAACTTAGCAGCACTAACCATCTTCATTGCTGAAGTGATTTTCATTGTGCTACCAATGGAAGTAATTCTAACTCTTAGCTCTTTTAAATTCGCCATATCTGGGAATGTTTAGACGCTGCGCCAAGGCGCAGCGCTAAGTTTCTTTTTATGCTTCGTACGTCGGCAAAACCTCAGCAACTGAAGCTTCGATCGCAGAGATCTCAGCATCTGTCCACTTACCAGCTGCAATGCTATCTAGCGCAGCCTTCTGGTTGGCTTCCATGTACTCAATAAGTGCTACTTCGAAAGCCTTCACCTTGTTTACTGGCACCTTGTTCAGTTTGCCTTTTGTACCTACGTAGATGATTGCCACCTGATGTGCTACAGACATTGGGGCGTTTACACCTTGCTTCAAGATTTCTACGTTACGCTCACCCTTGTTAATTACCGCCATAGTAGCAGCATCAAGGTCAGAACCGAACTTCGCAAATGCTTCAAGCTCGCGGTACTGTGCTTGGTCAAGCTTCAATGTACCCGATACCTTCTTCATTGGCTTAATCTGAGCAGAACCCCCTACACGTGATACAGAGATACCAACGTTAATTGCCGGACGAACCCCTGAGTTGAACAAATCAGCCTCTAAGAAGATCTGACCGTCAGTAATCGAAATTACGTTCGTAGGAATGTAGGCAGATACATCACCTGCTTGTGTTTCGATAATTGGAAGTGCTGTCAATGAACCGCCACCTTTTACTTTGCCTTTCAAAGACTCAGGAAGGTCATTCATTTGTGAAGCAATAGTATCATCAGCGATCACTTTCGCAGCACGCTCTAGCAATCTTGAGTGCAAGTAGAATACATCACCTGGGTATGCCTCACGGCCCGGTGGACGACGTAGTAGAAGAGATACCTCACGGTAAGCAACAGCCTGCTTGCTAAGATCATCATAGATGATTAAACCTGGACGACCTGTATCACGGAAGTACTCGCCGATTGCTGCACCTGCAAACGGTGCGTAGAACTGCATCGGAGCTGGATCAGAAGCGTTTGCAGCAACAATCGTAGTGTACTGTAATGCACCCGCATCTTCCAACGTCTTAGCGATACCCGCAACAGTAGAACCTTTCTGACCTACAGCAACGTAGATACAGTATACTGGCTCACCTTTGTCGAAGAACTCTTTTTGGTTGATGATCGTATCGATAGCAACCGTAGTCTTACCTGTCTGGCGGTCACCAATGATTAACTCACGCTGACCACGACCAATAGGAATCATTGCATCGATTGACTTAATACCGGTCTGCATAGGCTCGTTTACAGGCTGACGGTAGATAACACCAGGAGCCTTACGCTCTAGTGGCATCTCGTAAGTTTCGCCCTCGATAGGTCCTTTACCATCGATTGGGTTACCGAGTGTATCCACCACACGACCAACCATTCCTTCACCTACGTTGATAGATGCAATGGTGTTAGTACGCTTTACTGTAGATCCTTCCTTGATGTCTGTAGATGGCGCAAGCAATACGATACCTACGTTGTCTTCTTCAAGGTTCAATACGATACCCTTTTGACCGTTTTCAAATTCTACCAACTCACCAGACTGAGCGTTAGTTAGGCCGTAAGCGCGTGCAATACCATCGCCTACTTCCAATACTGTACCTATCTCTTGAAGGTCAGCACCTGATGCCATCCCTGAGAGTTGTTGTTTGAGAATTGCTGAAATTTCAGCTGGATTTACTTCTGCCATGATCCTTTATATTAAGGCTTTGTTTTTCTTAAAGTTTCGTCTCGTAAGACGTGTCAATTAATTGGTTTCTCAACGCTCTAAGCTTTCCAGAAACCGTGTTGTCAATCTGGTATCCACCAACGAATAGCTTCATGCCACCGATAGTAGATGCATCAACATATTCTTTTAGTATCACCTCTTTACCCAACTGAGTTTTAAGGGACACTACCAACTTCGCTTTATCGGCATCAGCAAGTGCTACCGCAGTGGTAACTTCCGCCTCAACGATGCCCTTGTGCTCGAGCACATCCTTTTCGAACTTTTCGCAAATCGCAATTAAAATAGACTCGCGACCGTTTTTAGTAATCAATGAAACGAACCCTTCAAAAATTGGCGAGAACGCTCCCTTGAACACTTCGTTAAGGATGGCTTGCTTCTTGTCCGTTTTCACTATTGGGCTCGCCAACAACAGCTCTAGGTCTCTCGAACCTGAAACCGCTGCTTTCAGCGTAGCTACATCGGCACTTACTTTGTCTAGCTCGTTTTTTTCAACGGCCAATTCAAGCAAGGCTTTACTGTAACGGGAAGCAACTCTTGGATAATTCATATCCTATTCTTAGTTGATTTTAACTTCGTCAATCATCTTGCTGATCATCGCTGTTTGCTTGTTCTCTGCGCTCAATTCCTGGCCTAGAACTTTTTCAGCAACCTCAATGCTCAATACTGCAGCTTGATTTTTTAACTCTGCAACAGCAGCAGCCTTTTCTGCTTCAATGGCAGCTTTAGCAGCGGCAACTGTTTTATCAGCTTCAGCAGCAGCCATTTCCTTAGCTTCGGCTACGATGTTGTTTTTCATGTCGCGCGCCTCTTTCAAAATGCGCTCACGCTCTTCACGCGCTTCCTTCAGGATTGCCTCATTGCTCGCTTGCAATGACTCCATCTCTTGACGTGCTTTCTCTGCCGCCTTCAACGCGCCTTCAATAGACTGCTCTCTTTCGTTAACTGCATTCAAAATTGGCTTCCATGCATACCTTCTAAGCAAGAAGATCAAAAGCAGGAACACCAGCGATTGCCAGAAGAATAGTCCTATCGAAAAGTCATTAATTAGCTTGTCCATGTTCTTTGATTACAATCAAATTCTATAATAAGGAAAAAATAGGCGGTGCAACCAATCGTTGCACCTACCTACTTTATTGTCTTAAGCTGCGAAAAGTGCCGCGAAACCGATACCCTCGATAAGTGCAGCAGCAATAATCATAGCTGTTTGGATTTTACCAGAAGCTTCAGGCTGACGACCAATTGCTTCCATTGCAGAACCACCGATTCTACCGATACCCATACCAGCACCGATTACGATCAAGCCTGCACCTACAATAGTTGGAATTTCCATAGTATATAAAATTTAATTAATACTCGTGTTTAGTGATGGTCGTGCTCTTCAACGGCTGCACCGAAGTACAGAGACGCCAACATTGTGAAAATATATGCCTGTAGTGCTGCTACTAACAGCTCCAAGACATAAAGGAATAGTGTCAATCCGGTAAACGGAATCGCAGCAACGTACGAAGCGAAAATGTAGATCAACCCGAGGATGCTCATAATTACAACGTGACCTGCTAGCATGTTTGCGTAAAGACGAATGGTCAACGAGAATGGCTTAACGACCAAACCGATCAATTCGATTACCGCCAAAACAGGGCGAAGTAAAACCGGTACACCTGGCATCCAGAAAATGTGCATCCAGTAATCTTTCTTACCACTAAACTGGGTAATAAAGAAGGTCATCAAGGCCAAAGAAACTGTCACCGCAATATTGCCGGTAACGTTTACACCTAGCGGCGTCATACCCACCAAGTTCAAAAACCAGATGAAAAAGAAAATAGTGAGCAAGAAGCTCATGTAGCGCTTGTAATGCTTTTCACCAATGTTAGGAATGGCAATCTCGTCGCGAATGAAAACGATAAGCGGCTCGAGGAATCGACCTGCTTTGCTCGGTACCAAACTATTCTTGTACGTTTTCGCAACACCTCTAAACAACAAGAACATAAATACGGCCATAAAAATGATCATGAACACGTTCTTGGTGATTGAGAAGTCTAGAGGCTTTTCATTTGTTGGGTGGTGGTGCTCATCATAAGTGATAGTGCCTTCCGAATCAGTCTTGTAAATTTTACTGTGGTGTACTACATAGTACGAACCATCAACCTCCGCCACAGATTCACCGTGATGGAACTTCGCTGATGAAAAGACTTTCAGCCCGTTGTCAAACAAAATAACTGGTAGTGGAAAACCTACGGGGCCAACAATGTGGAATTCGTAAGAATCTGCAAGGTGATGCTCAACCGTCTCTTTTACAACAGCTTTTCTGCCTTCTGTATCTGACGCCGGTACAAATGCTCCGTGTCCGTGAGCTTCTGAATGAGCTTCGTGATTATCGTCGTGCGCTTCCTCAGCGTGAAGCTCTACAGCATGTGCTTCCTCGCTATGAGTATCACCGTGTTGTGTTTCTTCGTGGTGCGCATCCTCATGACCGTGGTCCTGAGCTGCCGCTGGTACTGAGAAAAACATTAAGCCTACAAAGGCTGATAAGGCAGTAAACTTAGAAATCATACAATTTTTGCGTTCCCCGTTTCCGGGATTTTAGCGGCTTAAAATCGGTGCAAAACTAATGAAGAATATTCACGCTCTAAAAGAAAAGGCGCTATTTATTTATGGTTATACACGGCTCCTTTTGCACTCGTGTTTTTGGCGTCCTTAAAACATTGCTCTTGAGCGGGTTAGCCGTCCTTAAAACATCGGCTATTCTCGGTTCAAAATACGCGCCAAAAAGACGATTTCTACTAGAGTAGAAAGCACATAGGGAACAAAGAATAAAACAAACTCGTCTTTGGTGAGTTCTCCATCCGCATGAAATGCGGGGTAAAAGACAATGAAGAAAGTTAGAAACTTTAAGCCAGTTCCTGCCATGAACAGGAAGCCAAGCTTTTCAATATGGCGCTTTCTCCAGCCGTACAAGAGAGTGAATATCACAGCTGCCAGTAGATTATTTACAACGTACGTTTTCAACAAGGGGCCGGCTACCACTTGACCCGTAAATGACGATTGTGCAAACACTCCCAAGAGCGCAACAACTAAGAGTGTTGCATAGAACCTGAAAGCCCTCACGTCTATCATTAGTCCTTGGGTAATTCCTTGACAAGTTGATAAAATGAAATGCCCACTGCTGCCATCACACAGGCAATGGTGTACCAGTTTTTATCTGACGGGTATCTGTCATCAAGGTATTTGCCAAGCTCGGATCCGGCATAGATAAGCACCGCCATTTGGACCCCAAGAGATCCAAAGCGCAAAAATTTACGGTCGTTTTTGTCAGGAAAATCAGCCATTACGGCCTTGATTATGCGGTCTTAGTTGCTGCAGAATCTGCCTCACCTACTTTCTTCATTACAGCTCCCATACTCACAGAACCGTTGATAGAAGCGCCTGGCTCTACCGAAAGTTTTTCAGTCTGTACATTGCCTTCAACCTTCGCTGATGCCGTCAAAGACAGGGTCTGTGCAACATTAAGAATACCTTTCAATGACCCGGCAATGGCAGCGTTCTTGCATTCAACCTCGCCTTCAACGACACCGTGTTGGCCAACCACTAGCTTGCCGCTCACCTTTACGTTGCCTTTGATTGTTCCATCAACGCGAATATCGCCGTCCGTCTGTACGTCGCCCTGTATTGCAGTGCCTCCTAATATTCTATTTGAGGCTTGGGCTTGATCTGGGTTTTTCTTTGGTGATGAAATCATAACTCCTTGAAATATTGAATGTAATCTTTTAGCACCTTGTCTCGGTACACTTTGCCAAAGTTCGGATTATTTATGTAAAAAACCTCACTTAATCCAATCGGATAGTATTGTTTGATGTTAGAACCCTGTGATTCGTAGCTGTTTAGCCAAACGACCGCCTTCGCTTTCGAGCGCAATCCGCTAATGATGACCAGCTGTGTATTCTGGTCGTAAAAGATGTTCTGGATGCGAAGATTGTCGAACTTGAAATTCTCCTTGTTAAAGTCCGCGAGGGCATTTCTCAAGTTGTTGATGTCAGAATTCTGTGCGGGAATGGCAAAGACAATTTTATGAGGTGCGTTTGGTTGATCGTCAAACTTGACCGTTCGAACACGAAGATCTCCACTGCCTTTTGAGTTTTCGTCGCCCTTGTTTTCGTCTTGAAGCAGTGCTAAAATCTGTGTGGCACGCGCGGCCTCGTCGGTACCTCCAAAGTCTTTGACCACCTTCTTTAGCTGCTCAACAACGGCAACGCCATTCTCGTTGAGTCCAAAGACATAGGCCTCGAGCAAGGCTGTTTTCGGCAATAACTGGCTCTCCGGAAAACGCGACTTGAATGCGGCAATGGCTGAATTGGCACCTTTAAATGACCCAGAGGTGTAGGCTGAAAAGGCTTGGTCGTAAGCGCGCTGTTCTTCCTCTGGAACCTCAGGACCTTGTCGATCACCGCGGACCAACGCCGCGTATGGGCTGCTGGAGTAGTCCGATAGAAGCGTTGCTTTTGCTATGCTCTGGCCCTCATTGTTATCTATAGCGCCGTCGAGCAAGTACTTTCCGTACCACACTTTTGCTGTTGGTGTTGCAGCGGTAAACTCGTTAAGGTACCTGCCCCATGTGTCTTCTGCCGCGTCGAAATCTCCAAGTCCGTCCTTATAGACAAACCCTAGCTCCGCCAGCGCATTGGCCTCTTTGCGAAGACTTTCTTTCAAATCGGCTTCGTCTTTTAAAACACGAGCCAGGTAATATTCCACGCTATTGTCGTTGGTCGGGAGCAATTCTTCATTCTGTGACGTAGAATCTTGGTCGCTACTGGCAGCAAGGTCAACATCGCCAAAACCGTCTACGGGCTTGTCTTTTTGTCGCCAATGGTCTTCGAGTACACGGTCTCCCCAGGTTCTTTTGTATGCCGCCAGCCCCGAAGCACGGACGGTCGGATTATAGAAATACCACTTTCCTGAGCCCTGTCCTGCAACTGGTCCCGCATCCGCAAGGGCTGCATTTTGTGCGGCGTTCAATGCTGCAATTTCTGCCTGTCTTGCAGCTTCTTCTTCACGCTTCTTTTTCTCTTCGATATAGTCTTCAAACTTCTTTCGCAACGCCGTTTCGCTCATGCCATACATAGACTGCAAACTGTCTTGAAGTTTTACTTCGTTGTAATGAAGAACAAGTTCGCCCAAAACCTCAACGCGCTCTTGCAAAGTATCCGTTCCGGGATAGCCCGGTGGCAGAACGGCCAATGCACTGTCGTAATAGCCTTTCGCAGGCACAAACGCTCTAAAGTCAAACTCAACGCCCGCGAGTTTTAAATAGCTCTTTCCCTTCTGTTTTTGATTGTTCACCGAAGACGATATGGATCTGCGCAGGAGCGACTCCCCCTCTGGATAGTGATCAAGGTCCAATTCTTTTAGCGCCCATACATAGTAGATTTGGTCGCGGTAAGCAATGTTCTTGTCGTCCTTGAGCATCTTACGCAGCTCTTTTTCGATGATGGAAATATCTTCCATGTATACGTCAAAGTTTTCGGCACGCTTAATTTGTGCTGAAAACGTAATGTCGTAGTTGTTTGGGTGGAGGTCTAGTACTTGCTCGTAGGCCAAGGCGCTTTCGTATCCCATCCCGAGTTTTGTCAATAATTGTGCGTTAATATAGGCAAGTCGAACGCGCTCCTCTTTGCTTCCGGCGGTTTCGAAGGCTGCTGCTACCCAGTTCTGGGCATCTTCTAGGTTGCCAGACTCAAGATGGTAAAAAGCATATCCCTTCTGGGCCGCATGCAGCCTATCCTTGGGCAGTTTTTTAGTGTAGATTTCGTCCAACAAGCTTTCCGCAGCAAAGGCATTGCCCATTCTAATGTGGGTCTGTGCCGCCAAGAGTTTCGCCCAAAAGACTTCTTCTTCGGCCATCTCTATGCCGCTGAATTGATCGACGATGTATGCCGAAGCTTCCAGGGCTTGTATAAACTCATATTTATAAAATCTGCTTCGTGCTATGAGTAGGTACGACTTAACCACATAAGGATTGCGCTGTTTTCCAGAGAAGACCATGCTGTGGCCTTTGATCACCTTGGCGCTCTTTTCAAGCGCACGGTCCATTTTAGCAAAAAGCGACGGCGCCTGTTTATCGTCCGGCCAATAATAGAGGGGCAGCACGTTTTCAAAATCTAATTCTTCCGTTTTCTCAAAACCGTCCACGGCCTCGTTAAAGGCCTCCATACCGTTAAAGTAGGCATTGTAATGTGCCGTGGTTTCATGGTATTTCCGATTCACCCACTGGTCCTTGGTTGTTGAACAGCCAGCGAGGAACAATAGGGTCAATGAAAAAAGAATCGGTCGAAAATGATGCATAGGTCTAATAACGCGCTAAAATTATTTTATTTCATACCACGAGAGAAATTCATAGTGCGATATTTGTCAGAAGAATGGCAAAAGATTCAAAAAACGAGACTAGAGTACAGCGGTGGAGGAACAAATTCCGCTTTGTAATCCTGAACGATGATACGTTTGAGGAGCTCTTGACCTTGAAACTAAGTCCCCTGAACATCTTTGTGTTCTCTGTCGTCACCATTGTAAGCACGATAGCACTTACTACGACCGTCATTGCCTTTACACCTTTAAAAGAGCTTATACCTGGCTATGCCTCTTCGAAGCTTCGCCGCGAAGCTATTGAGCTTGCTCTTACAACCGACAGCTTGACGGCTGCAATCGATCGCAATGAGCGCTATTTGCAGGGCGTGCAACGTATTTTAAACGGAGGGGTGATTGACACCGTTCTTCAAGAGTTGGAAACAGACACCTCATCCAATAATGCAGAAATTGTCCTTTCAAACCCTAGTTCGCAAGACAGCGCCTTCCGTGAATGGGTAGAAGAAGAAAATGCTTTTACCTTAAGCCAAGGGGGTGCTGAATTAGGAATTCCACAATTAATTTCACCTATCGACGGAATAATTACAAGTGGCTTTGATAAAATATCAAATCATTTTGCTGTCGATATTGCAGCGGCATCGAATACGCCTGTAAAGACCTGTTATGAAGGAACGGTGATTTTTGCCGATTGGACCAGCGAAACCGGAAATATCATCATCGTACAACACGAGAACAACTTACTCAGCGCTTACAAACACAATAGCGCATTGCTCAAAGAAGTGGGTGAATTCGTGCGTAGCGGAGAAGCGATAGCCATCATCGGAAACAGTGGCGAAAACTCTACCGGTCCACACCTGCACTTTGAGCTTTGGTTCGAAGGGGCGCCTATCGACCCGCAGAACTTTATAAAGTTTTAAAGAGTGCTTTCGTAGCCATCATCAGGGGGAAGGTTGGGTTGTTTACTCGCCTGGACAGCAAGCGCGTCACAACGCTCATTTTGAGGATGGTTATTGTGCCCTTTTACCCATTGAAACGTCGGGCTGTACTTGTCTAATAGAGGAATCATTAATCTCCACAGATCCGGATTCTTCTTGTCCTTGAATCCTTTCTTTACCCAAGAACGCAACCAGCCTTTATTGATAGCGTCGACCACGTATTTGCTGTCGCTCACCACAGTAACTGCAACTTCGGTACTTTTTAATTCTCGCAATCCAACGATAACAGCGAGCAGCTCCATTCGATTATTCGTGGTCCTCCGAAACCCTCCGTTAAGCTCTTTCCGGTGGCCCGCGCTACTCTCAAGCACTACACCGTATCCTCCAGGACCTGGATTGCCGCTTGCTGCTCCATCGGTATATATGGTTACTCTCATTGACTCAAGGTTAGGTTCTCTATCCAACGTTCTACAGTGGGTCCGTAGTATTCCAATTCCAGTTGGCGCACTTTTTCTTCAATAGACAACGGCGATTCCCCTGGGGCAACATCAACAGCAAACTGGGCAACAATGGCCCCTTCGTCATAGTGTTCGTTAACCAGATGGATGGTGATGCCGGTCTCTGTTTCGCTTGCTTCACTTACCGCTTGGTGAACGTGCTTGCCATACATGCCCTTGCCGCCAAACTTTGGCAATAATGCGGGGTGAATATTAAGCATACGCCCTTGAAAAGCTCTCGTCCATGAAGCCGGGATCATCTTCAAATACCCCGCAAGGACGACTATATCTGCTGCTTGGGTTAATTCCTGAAGAACTGTATCGCTTTCGCTGCTTGGGTCGAACGTGCGAATCGCCACTTTTTTGCCTGAAAATCGATCAATTACGCCCGCTTTTGTGTTGTTAGTAACTATCAATTCTACACGAGCGAGGTCGCTATTCGAAAAATAGCGGTGCAATTCTTCTGCGTTACTTCCTGAACCTGAGGCCAATACAGCTATCCTGAGCATGAATATTTCTTGTTGAAAGGGCAAAGTTAACTCTACATTCCGGCTGTAGAGGATTACTAAAGTTTTATTTTCTTTGTGCTTGATTACTAAAACAAACTAATCATGTCTGACATTTCAGCAAAAGTAACAGCGATTATCGTTGACAAACTAGGAGTTGACGAAAACGAAGTAAACACTGAAGCAAGCTTCACAAACGATCTCGGTGCAGATTCTCTGGACACTGTGGAATTGATCATGGAATTCGAAAAAGAATTCGACATCCAAATCCCGGACGACCAAGCAGAAAACATTGGTACTGTAGGTCAAGCTATTTCGTATATCGAAGAAGCAAAAGCATAAGCTAAAGTCTTTCTTATGAGCCTTAAACGCGTAGTTGTAACAGGTTTGGGTGCGATTACCCCGGTGGGTAACACGGCCGAAGAAACTTGGAAGAATCTGCTTGCAGGTACTTCAGGAGCCGGTCCTATTACTAGGTTCGACTCTTCTTTGTTTAAAACACACTTTGCGTGTGAGGTAAAAGACTTTGTTCCCAACGACTTGCTCGACCGTAAGGAAGCGCGTCGTATGGATCGATTTACACAATTCGGAGTGGTAGTGGCCAATGAGGCCATTGCCGATTCCGGGTTGGATTTGGAAAACGAAAACCTCGATCGTATCGGGGTGGTTTGGGGATCAGGTATCGGTGGTATCGATACATTCTTCGATCAGGTAAAAGGCTTCGTTGATAACGACCTTAATCCTCGCTTCAACCCATTCCTTATCCCTATGATGATTTCTGACATCACGCCTGGGAGAATTTCAATGATGCACGGTCTTCGCGGACCAAACTACACCACAGTTAGTGCTTGTGCGTCGTCAACGAACGCGCTTATTGATTCCTTCAACCTCATTCGTTTGGGGAAGGCAGATATCATAGTCACTGGTGGTTCTGAAGCGGCTATCAACCCTGTAGGTATGGGCGGCTTCAACGCTATGAATGCACTCTCAACACGCAACGACGATCCAAAAACAGCTTCGCGTCCTTTCGACGCTGAGCGCGACGGTTTCGTTATGGGTGAAGGTGGTGCAGGAATTATTCTAGAAGAATATGAGCACGCGAAAGCTCGCGGCGCTAAAATTTACGCTGAAATGGTCGGTGGCGGACTCAGTGCCGATGCACACCACCTTACAGCACCACATCCTGAGGGCTTGGGCGCTCGCAACGTAATGGCCAACGCCATTGAAGATGCGGGCATGACACCAGACGAAGTGGATTACGTGAACGTTCACGGTACCTCCACTCCGCTTGGAGACATTGCAGAAACAAAGGCGATCCAACAAGTCTTTGGCGACCATGCCTATAACCTCAACATTTCGTCAACAAAAAGTATGACCGGACATCTCCTTGGTGCTGCCGGTGCAGTTGAAGCGATGGCGGCAATCATGTCTTGTCACACAAACATGATTCCTCCAACAATCAATCACTTTACCGACGACGAAAACTTAGATCCTAAACTCAACTTTACTTTCCATTCGGCTCAGGAAAGAGAAGTGCGCGCTGCTTTGAGTAACACCTTCGGTTTCGGGGGACACAATGCATCGGTACTTTTCAAGAAAGCCGAATAGATAGTTAATGAGTTCGAGAAAAGCACGCCTTATACCCTTTCTGAAACGCCCTTCTTTCGATCGAAAAATCAAAGAAGTCATCGGATATTGGCCAAAGGAAGCTGCTTTATACAAACTAGCATTACGACACGCCAGTGCCTATCCTTTTCGCAAAAAGAAAGGAGAGCGCAATAATGAACGGCTCGAATTCTTGGGCGACGCTGTCATCGATCTTGTCGTCGCAGACATTCTATATTACCGCTTTCCAACCGACGACGAGGGTCATCTTACTAAGCTTCGTAGCAAGATTGTTTCAAGAAACAACCTCAACAGCGTAGCAGATATTCTTGGCGTGCCAAACCTTGTCGTTGCCAACCTTAAAGGCAACTACAGTGAAAGTATCTATGGAGATGCGCTTGAGGCATTGGTCGGCGCTATGTATCTAGACCACGGAATGAAGCGAACCGAACGTTTTATCACGAATAAAATTGTCGATCCTTTCTTGTCTTCAGACAACCTGGTGGAAACCACACTCAACTACAAGAGCGAGGTCATAGAATACTTTCAGTCGGAAAAAACCAACTTTAAGTTTGAGGAAATCGACCGAATGGGCGCTCAGCACAACAGCACTTTTGTAATGGGACTGTACGTTGATGATGTATTAGTGGCAAAAGGAGAAGGCAGTTCCAAGAAGAAGGGCGAGGAGGCCGCCTCGAAAGAGTATTACCAAGGACACATAGCAGATGCCTAGAGTAAAACACATAAATGCACTCAGTAATGAGAAAATGAACTTCAGTATGCTTGGTATTCGCAGCGAACTGAAGGACTTTGAGTTGGCCTATTGGTTGAACCACAATTACGACCTCAAGCTCATTGCGCGTCCTGATGTAACCGACGTTCAAATTGCCGGAAGTATCTGGGAATACAACGTTTACGACGGCACAGACCATAAGGGTGAGCCGCTGTGCCTAGTAATGAACATAAGCAGTGGTACACGCCAAGAAGCCAGCGAAACGCCAAGCCTCTTCGAAAGCACCGTTCCTGAAAAACATCTTTTACCTACTGTTAAACACTGGGACTATGTTTTAATGGCGGAAAATGACGAATTTGCAGTCGATTTAGAATCGGCCCTAAAGCGCAATCCTAGAATCACTACCGCCTCTTACTTTGAGGCACACACTCAACTGACACAAACTGAAACACATCTTTTATATGAGATCCGAAACATCTAACAACACGAAAATCGTCGCTACACTTGGACCTGCTTCATGGCACAAGGAAGTGATGATGGACATGATTAAAGCCGGCGTTAATGTCTTTCGTGTAAACTTCTCACACGGAGACCACGAAACACACCGCCGCACAATCCGTCTTATCAA
>CATAPZ010000246.1:0-8163 GCA_949486955.1 Cryomorphaceae bacterium
GAGGTAAACACTCTAAGCAGGGAGGCGTTACTTTTACAGCTTCAATAAAGAGCTTTACAGCATGCTGATCCAAATCGCACAGTTCCTATTGGGACTTTCTCTTCTCATCGTCATTCACGAATTCGGACACTTTTTACCGGCCAAATACTTTGGAATTAAAGTCTCGAAATTCTACCTCTTCTTCGATTACAAGTTCTCTCTGCTGAAAAAGCAGATTGGTGAGACGGAATGGGGTATTGGTTGGATACCATTAGGTGGCTACGTAAAGATTGAAGGAATGGTGGACGAAAGCATGGACACTGAAAACCTCAGCGATGAGCCAGAAGAATGGGAATTCCGTGCAAAGCCGGCTTGGCAACGCATCATTGTATTGACCGGTGGCGTCTTTATGAACTTCCTTACTGCCTATTTCATCTATGTCTTCCTCTTAATGAGTTACGGTAAAGATTATCTACCCAATGATTCATTAGTCTATGGGATCTGGACCAATGAAATAGGCTTGGAGATGGGCTTAGAAAACGGAGATAAGATTTTAAGAATTGGCGACTACACACCAGAAAGCTACAGCGAAACAGCCTTAGAAATCCTTTTGAGTCAAGGCGAAGATTTAGTGGTTGAGAGGGACGGTAGAGAGGTTCGTATCCCCATTGCAGTGGAGTTCATCGAGGAAATGATTAAGGAGAAGAAGTTTCCAGGGCTAATCAAACCTAGAATGCCATATGTCGTGGGTTCCTTTGCTGAAAATAGTTTTGGCGAATCCCTAGGACTACAGGTGGGAGATAGCATTGTTGGCTTGAACGGCCAAGAGATGTTGTTTTTCGATCAATACAAATCGATACTTCCAGATTACGCTGGAGAAGAAGTGGATCTTGCATACTTCCGTGATGGAAGCTTGGATACCTTGACTTTCACACTACCTGAATCGGGCCGATTGGATGTCTATAATACCACTGCGGTATTCAAATACTACGAGATTAAAAACAAGAAGTACAGCTTCGCTTCAGCCCTTAGCGGTGCTGGTAACGAGGTTGCTGCCAAACTGGACGGTTACATTCGTCAATTTAAGCTCATCTTCAACCCGAAAACTGAAGCATATAAGGAAGTGGGTGGTTTCTTGACCATTTTACAGCAGTACGAAAAAGCTTGGGATTGGAGACACTTCTGGGAGTTTACTGCCTTCCTAAGCATCATGCTTGGATTCTTGAACATCTTGCCAATACCTGCGCTTGATGGCGGGCATGTGGTCTTTACAGTGATCGAAATGATTACTGGCAAAAAGCCATCGATCAAGGTACTTGAGATAGCTCAGATGATTGGATTCTTCTTGCTCCTTGCACTACTCGTTTTCGCCAACGGAAACGATGTAATGCGTGCATTATTCGGATAGATGAACAGAAGCAAGGAAATATACGAGCATCTTGGAAGGGTCAAAGACCCTGAGATTCCCGTATTGAGCTTGCACGACATGGGTATCCTTCGTAGCGTTGATTTCCTCGATGAGAACGACGTACGTTTTAAAGATGCCATGGGAGCGTTTCAAAGCGCTCACCCGGATGCCCCGGAAGAGAACGAGCGTTTCATCTACAAAATCACCATTAGCCCCACCTATGTCGGTTGTCCAGCTATGGACCGTATGGAACAAGATATTCGCGAGGCCATGTACGTCATGCAACTACCCTTCGTAGTAGAACAACAGCTCCAACCTTCATGGACCACAGATTGGATTTCTGAGGCAGGACGCAAGAAAATGGAGGACTATGGCATCGCACCACCAGTTCAGGAAAGTGCCGATAAACGCGTATTGTTTGCGGAGGCTCCAAAAGTGAATTGTCCCAAATGTAAAAGTGGAGATACGCGCATGTTGAGCAGGCATGGAAGCACAGCATGTAAGAGTCAATACGCCTGCAATTCTTGCTTAGAGCCCTTTGAATACTTCAAGTGTCTTTAAGTTCGGGCGAAAGGCCGTAAATTAGAGCACCCAAATACATCACAGAAATGCCCAAAAGCCCGACCATTCCATGGTTCAAAGCCTACAAGCTCATGGCCACTGCCAAGAGTATGGCAGAATTGTACGAGCGCGAAAAGGACACAACCTCTAAATATGTACACGCCACCAGCCGTGGGCACGAAGCAGCTCAGCTCGCTTTAGCACTGCAACTAGAGCCAAAAGACTACGTGTCACCGTACTACCGCGACGATAGTATTCTGTTGGGTATTGGGATGACCCCAAAAGACTTAATGCTTCAGCTTTTGGCTAAAATTGACGATCCTTTTTCAGGAGGTCGTACCTATTACAGTCATCCCTCACTGAAGGACGACGACAAACCAAAAATCCCGCACCAAAGTTCGGCAACCGGAATGCAAGCCATTCCAACGGCTGGCGTTGCTATGGGTATACAATACCGCGAAAATCAAGGCTTGGTTTCTGAAGAAGAAAAAGGCGCGATTGCCGTGTGTAGCATTGGCGACAGCGCTATGACCGAGGGAGAAATTTCCGAGGCACTGCATATGGCCGCCTTGAAGCAGTTTCCACTGCTCATGTTTGTTCAAGACAACGGTTGGGACATCAGTGCAAACCGCGAAGAGGTACACCACAGCAACGCGGTGGAATATGCCAAAGGATTTACAGGCATAGAAACGAGAGACCTCAACGGTTCAAGTTTCAAAGAATGCTATGACGCTCTTGAAGAAGTCATTGAAATCATGCGTACTGAGCGTAGGCCATTCTTGGTTCGTTGTGATGTGCCGCTGCTGAATCACCACACTTCCGGTGTTCGCAAAGAATGGTATAGAGACGATTTAGAGGAAGCAGCCAAGCGCGATCCATATCCCGTGCTGCGCAAGGAATGTATTGAGGCAGGTATTAGCGAAAAAGAATTGGACCAATGGGAAAAGGAAGCACAGGCCTTTGTGGAAGCACAATACGAGGATGCTTTGAGCATGCCTGATCCAAAACCCGAAGACCTGTTTAACCATCAGTTTGCCCCTACTCCAATCACCGAAGAAAAAGGGGAACGCGCACCAAAAAATGCTGAGCCGACTGTAATGGTCGATGCCGCACTTTTTGCTATAAAGGAGCTGATGGCTGAGCATCCAGAAGCCCTACTATACGGTCAAGATGTTGGTGGCAGGTTAGGCGGTGTATTCCGTGAGGCAGCAACATTGGCCCAGACCTTTGGCGACGAGCGCGTTTTTAATACCCCCATTCAAGAGGCTTTCATTATAGGGTCTACCGTGGGTATGGCAGCCGCAGGACTAAAACCGTTTGTAGAGGTTCAGTTTGCCGATTATCTGTGGCCCGGAATGAACCAATTGTTCACTGAGGTCAGCCGCAGCTATTATCTCAGCAATGGGAAATGGCCAACAAGCACTGTCATTCGCGTACCTATAGGCGCCTACGGTTCTGGTGGACCGTTTCACTCTTCTTCCATCGAAAGCGTAGTGACCAATATTCGCGGAATTAAGATTGCCTACCCTTCAACCGGGGCCGATTTAAAAGGCCTTATGAAAAGTGCCTATTACGATCCAAACCCTGTGGTCATCTTTGAACACAAAGGACTGTATTGGAGCAAAATCCCAGGCACCGAGGGTGCTAAAACTCCTGAGCCTAGTTCTGATTATGTTATTCCATTTGGAAAGGGACGGATGGCGCTCAAAGCCGCTCCTGAAAAGGTGGAAAATGGTGAAGCTGCCGTTGTCATTACCTATGGGATGGGCGTGTATTGGGCGCAGAAAGCTGCGGAAGAATTTAACGGTAAGGTCAGTATCGTTGATTTGAGAACCTTGGCGCCTTGGGATCGAAACCTAGTTATGGAACAAAGCCGCAAGCACGGACGCGTACTTGTGCTCACCGAAGAAAGCGCAACCCCATCTTTTGCTGGGGCGCTGCAAGGTGCCGTACAGTCGGATTGTTTCGAAAGTTTGGATGCACCTGTGATGCTCTTGGGCAGTGAAGATGTGCCTGCAATCCCACTCAACAGCACCCTGGAACACGCCATGCTTCCAAATGCTGAAAAAGTGGCTACGAAGCTCAGAGAATTGCTCGAATATTAGCCGCGGGTTATCCGGCAAAAAATCGGTATTTTAGTCGCTCAAAATTCAAGCAAATGAGCACAGCATTTCTAGGGATCATGGGTCCCAACCAAATGATTTTGATTCTTGTAGTCGTATTACTTTTGTTCGGTGGTCGTAAGATCCCTGAGCTAATGCGCGGACTAGGTCGTGGCGTGAAGGAATTCAAGGACGGCGTAGCAGACGACGAAAACACAGAAGATTCTAAGGAATAAGCCTGAAATCATTCGATTATGAGCAGCACTGCACAAGCGGTTGAGACTTTTTTGTCCAAAATTGAGCAAACCAAGGATCTAAACATCTTCTTGGAAGTATGGGCCGACGAGGCGCGTGAAAAAGCGCAGCACGTCGACGAAAAGATCGCGCAAGGAACTGCAGGGAAGTTGGCCGGTATGGTTATCGCACTCAAGGACAACATCTGTTACCGCGGTCACAAAGTGAGCGCTGCCTCGAAGATTTTAGAAGGTTTTGAAAGCCAATTCTCTGCCACAGCCGTAGAACGTCTTCTGGCAGAAGACGCTGTTTTTATTGGGCGCACCAACTGTGACGAATTCGCCATGGGATCAGCCAATGAAAACTCCGCTTTTGGCGCAGTGAAGAATCCCGTTGACCCGACAAAGGTTCCTGGTGGATCTTCAGGCGGATCAGCAGCTGCAGTTGCAGCCGGCTTATGTCACGTTGCCCTAGGTTCAGATACAGGCGGTTCTATCCGTCAACCAGCAGCTTTTACAGGAACGGTAGGTTTTAAACCTTCATATGGTAGAATAAGCCGCCACGGCTTGATAGCTTATGCTTCTAGCTTTGACCAGATTGGTCCATTTGCAGCCAACGTAGCAGATGCGGCTAAGGTCATGGAAGTGATGGCCGGTGCGGACGATTTCGACGCCACCGCCATGCAACAATCCATGGCACCTGCAACTAAAGAAGCTCCAAAGAAAGTGGCTTACTTGAAAACTGCCGTAGACCATCCAAAGGTGGATGCCAGTATCAAAAAAGCTTTCCAAGCACAGCTTGAGCTTTTGGAAAATGCAGGGTGTGTGGTAGAGCCTGTTGAATTTGATTTGCTTGACGCACTCGTTCCAGTCTACTACATCCTCACCACAGCTGAAGCGAGCTCTAACCTTGCACGTTTTGACGGCGTTCACGCAGGATTCCGTGCGGAAGATGTGAGCGATCTAGAGAGTGTGTACAAGAAAAGCCGCAGTGCCGGTTTCGGTAAAGAGGTGCAACGAAGAATTATGCTCGGTACGTTCGTATTGAGTGCAGGATATTACGACGCCTACTTTGGCAAGGCACAAGCGGTTCGCCGTATGGTGAAGGAATGGACGGATAAGACGTTGAGTGAATACGATGTATTGCTAAGTCCAACGACGCCTTCAACTGCCTTTGAACTGGGCCGCGAGGTAAGCGACCCTACGGTGAACTACCTCGAAGATATTTTCACGGTTCAAGCCAATATTGCGGGTACTCCAGCCGTTAGTATTCCTATCGGTGTGGATCCAAACGGACTCCCTATCGGACTTCAAGTGATGGGTGCAAACGGTTCAGATATGGACACGCTGGCCATCGCAGCATGGATTCAAAAGCAATAAAAATGCGCACATTCTCCCTAGTCTTTGCCGGTTTACTGGCCTTCTCTGCCTTTGGACAAGAAACGGGAGTAGATTCTTCTGCCGTGGTGGCCGATTCGACCCTGGCTCCCACCACAGATCTAGATTCAGCAGCCTTACATGCATTGGACGAGCGACTAGCGAGATTGGACAGTGAACACCTCATGTTTGCCTTCCACAGCCTGCCAGAGGTAGATACCATTAGCCCATTGCCGCTGTCGGACAGTGTTTTTAAATACTACATGGCAGAATTGGACGCACGAACGCCCTTTGAAATGGCGTACAATCCTGTTGTCAAGCGTTACCTCGAGCGTTACCTCAAATACGGGACTGCGCGTCTGTCGCGAATGATGGCCCACGGGCAGTACTACTTCCCCATGTTTGAGGAGCACCTCGACAAGTACGACATGCCCCTCGAGATCAAATACCTGGCAGTGGTAGAAAGTGCACTCAACCCGAAGGCACGCTCGTATGTCGGGGCGACCGGGTTATGGCAATTCATGTACGGCACCGGTAAACTGTATGACCTCAAGGTCAACAGCTACGTCGACGATCGTAACGACCCACTAAAAAGTACCGAGGCTGCTTGTCAGTACATGCTCAAGATGTACGATGTCTTTGAAGATTGGAACCTCGTCCTCGCTGCCTACAACTCTGGACCCGGAAACGTTCGCAAAGCCATTCGCCGCAGTGGAGGTAAAACTTCCTACTGGGAAATTCGTCCGTTCCTTCCTCGAGAGACCTCAGCCTACGTACCGCTCTTTATCGCGGCGACATATGCGATGGAATACGGCCACCTCTACGGCATAGGTCCTGCGGATATTCCAGTCTATTACATGGAGACTGACACGGTGCGCATCACCCAGCAAGTACACTTTAAGCAGATTCAAGACGAATTAGGAGTAGATGAAGCTTTAATGGAATTCTTAAATCCGCAATACAAGTATAAAATCGTGCCTGTAGTAAAGGGCCAGGATTACTTCTTGAGCTTGCCAAAAGATGCCGCCAATCACTTCCGCATCGGTCAAGATTCTATCTACAAGGTTGCCGAAGGTTACTTCGAGTCGCGCGCCAGCAGCATGCCGGATTTCACTCAGATGAATGAGCGCACCGTGCATCGCGTGAAAAGTGGTGAAACCTTGGGGCATATCGCTGGAAAATACGGTGTTGGAGTCAGCGAAATTAAACGTTGGAACGGCCTGAAAAGCGATATGATTCGCGTGGGTCAGCGCATTGTGGTTTACCCGAGACGCCTCTAGATTCTCATCGGCCCGTTTGGCTTACTTTTTGACTACTTTAGAGCAAATACTTCTGCTATGACTCGCAAACTCTTTTCACTTTTAACGCTTGCTTTTGTCGTTTCAATAACCTCGTGTTCCTCGTCGGAGGAGGGCAGTGGTTCAAAGAAAGATACCCGCATCTTGCCTCCTTCAAGCGGTACACACAGCGAGCTGTTGTTGGTGATGCCGGACGAGTTGTGGGAAGGTCCTGCAGGAGAAGCATTCCGTGAAATTTACCTCGCCGATCAAGAGGGTCTACCGCAATCTGAAGCCTACTTTGATGCTTCACGCGTAGAGCCAAAAGACGTGAACAAAATCTTGCAGAAGACCAAGAGCATTATGTGGGTAGAGAAGAGCGACACCTCCTTCGTGAAAATGCAGAAGGACCTGTGGGCACGTCCGCAGCGCATTGTTCGCATTACTGCACCAACAGAGAAGGCTATCACTAAAGAAATAAAGGGCAGCGCCAAGCAAGTGATCGATGCGTTTCAAGAGCACGACATGTCTGTCATACAGGGCAGATTGCGCAAGAGCGCCTATGCTTATACGCATGAGAATCTGAAGAAAATTGGCATTAAAAGCATGCTTCTTCACAAAGGATTTGATCCTACCCTGGACAAGAAAGAGTTGAAAATTTTTGCGACGAAAACTATAAAGACCATTCAGTACGTCATTGTGAGCGAGCGCCCGATGACCGAGGGTATAGTGAGCGTCGATGATATTATCGCCCATAGAGATAGCGTTGGTAAGAACTACTTTGAGGGCACTCACGAGGGCTCTTACATGGAAACTGAGCTAATGATCCCGCCGTCTATTGAGACCACAGAAATCAGCGGCATGTTCGCGCTTGAAACACGCGGATTGTGGCGCATGGAAGGCGATTTTATGGGCGGTCCATTTCTTTCCTATACCATCTACGACGAGAAAAACGACCGCATCTTAACGGTTGAAAGTTTGCTTTATGGGCCTACTGCTAAAAAGCGCAATGTAGTGCTAGAAATGGAAGCTATGATGCGTTCCATCAAGCTGTAAAACTGAGGGTAAAATCGGTTGACCAAAAGCATTTAGTGCAGTACCTTGGGGGTAAACCCAAGAAGCATGTTACAAACAATCATGGCCGATGGTGTACTGACCATCACCTTTGACCGACCGGATAAATTCAATTCCTTCAATAGAGAATTAGCACTAGGCGTTCAATCGGC
>CATAPZ010000247.1:0-11512 GCA_949486955.1 Cryomorphaceae bacterium
CAATAGTTCTTGCTGTCAAACGTGTAATAATCGTCGCGGAATGCATTAATGCGAATCATTCCCTCACAATAATTATCGGCCAATTCTACATAGACACCCCATTCGGTAACGCCAGAAATCACTCCCATAAAGGTCTCCCCCACATGTTGCTCTAGGAATACGGCTTGCATGTATTTGATGGACGCACGCTCCGCATCACTCGCCGCCTTCTCACGTTCTGAGCTGTGGTCACACAGCTCTTCGTAAGGCCCAAAGTGCGGTGATTTTCCACCGTCCAAATAATGTTGAAGCAAGCGGTGCACCATAACATCAGGATACCTACGGATAGGTGAAGTAAAGTGCGTGTAATATTCAAAGGCCAACCCGTAATGTCCAATATTCTGGGTCGTATACTTCGCCTTGCTCATCGTTCGAATGGTGAGCGTCTCAATCATGTTCGCCTCCGGGGTGTTTTTCACCTTGGACAACATCTTGTTCAAACTACTAGTTACCGCTTTTTTGCTGTTTAGTCTCACCTCGTGTCCAAACTGTCTCACAAAAGTGCTCAGGTCCTGCAACTTCGTTGGATCCGGATCATCATGGATTCTATATACAAAGGTATTTGTCGAAGGCTCTCCGCTCTTAGAACGTCCAATAAAGGCAGCTACACTGCGGTTGGCCAAAAGCATGAATTCTTCAATAAGCTTGTTGGCGTCTTTGCCCACCTTGAAGTATACTCCCTGAGGCTTGTTGTCTTCGTCTAAGCGGAACTTGACTTCCTTTTTATCGAAACTCAGCGCCCCTGAATTCATCCGCTTATCGCGCATGATCTTCGCCAACTTATCAAGGAGTCGAATCTCCGTATAGAAATCTGCCTTTTCACCTTGTGGATGGACATCTTCGATGATTTCTTGCGCCTCTTCGTAGGCAAATCTTCGGTCGGAATGAATGGCTGTACGTCCAAACCATTGCTTTAAGATATTGGCTTCTTCGTCCATTTCAAAAACAGCAGAGAACGTGTATTTATCCTCGTTAGGACGCAATGAACAGGCACCGTTGGATAGAATTTCTGGTAACATAGGCACCACACGGTCCACCAAGTAAACACTGGTGGCGCGTTCAACAGCCTCTTCATCTAAAATTGACCCGGGAGTTAGGTAATGGCTCACATCCGCAATGTGTACACCTACCTCCCAATTGCCGTTTTCCAACTGTTGTAAGCTCAAGGCATCGTCAAAATCCTTAGCATCTGCTGGATCGATCGTGAAGGTCGGAACCGCTCTAAAATCTCGTCGATTCTGAACAATCTCCTCTTCTTTAATTGAAGTATCTAGCGTATTGGCTTCTTGTTCTACCTCTTCTGGGAACTCGTAAGGCAATCCAAACTCTGCAAGAACTGCATGAATCTCTGTGTTGTGCTCTCCTGCATTCCCGAGCACCTTAATAATTTCGCCAAAGGGAGAGCTGGCCTTCTCGGGCCAATCCACAATGCGTGCAATCGCCTTCTGTCCATGCTCAACGCCGTTGAGCTTTTCTTTAGGGATAAAAATATCGACCAGCATTTTTCTTGAGGACGGCACTAAAAACCCGAAGTTTTTGCCCATTTCAACGGTACCCACAAAATCGGTTGTTTTGCGCTCAACGATTTCGACGATCTCCCCTTCGAGTTTCTTTCCGCCCCGACGAGCAAATAAACTCACGCGGACTTTATCGCCATTTAGTGCCTTGTTCAGGTTTGCGGAACGAATGAGAATGTCTCTTTCTGTATCTGGGCTTACCACATAGGCGTTCCCGTTGCTCGCCATATCTACGACTCCTTCGGTGTAGATGGCGTTGTATTTCAATTTGTACCTCCCGCGGTCGACCATAATAATCTTGCCTCCGCGTTCCATGTCGCTCAAGGCCATCTCAATCTTGGCTTTCACCATTGCTGGTTTGTAGCCGAGTTGAGCTGCGAGTTGCTTGTAGTTGAATTTTCGGGTAGGGTACTTGCGAAAAACAGCTTCAAGAGCATGAGCATACTTCTTAACGTCGATGCTCTGAGAGCGCTTATTCGCTCTCCTGTTGTGTTTTCTTGCCATAATCTAGAAGTAAAAATACGGCCTTTCAAGCACTACCAACTGCCTGTTATGATAATTGTTATGACCAATCTGAAGAATTTACTCGCTCGAAAAGCCATCTTGGTATTGTTATTGTGTTATAACAACTAAGTACCCCTAATTTCCTCATGCGGTTACAGCTCAAAAAAGCCATTCGCTTCGTATCCTAACCTAGTTGAATTTTTGAGTTGGCCGTAATGAGGTTTTTTTTTGAATACCTTTTCAGTCTTATTAAAAGATTCGCCAAATGAAACAAACACTAGCCTCGACAATCTTCAGCATTTTATTCTTTGTATCCGGATTTTCTGCATCTGCATCAGCACTCTATCCGCTGGATGTGCCTTTGACGGAAACCGACACCAGTGAAGTACAAGTTGAAATCGAAGGGATTGACCCAGATAGCGGTCTAGTCTCTGCTTTGACAGAAATCATTGCTGTAAGCACCCAGGAGGCCACTAAACTAGCCGCCCGAATCGCGGAAGTGGAGGCCTTGGTTGAGGCCGGCACTCTTACCGAAGAGGAAGGTGAGGCGCGCGTTGAAGCGCTGGAAGCAGAGTTCGAGGCTAAAATGGAACGCTTTGGCGAGAGCATGGAAGAGTGGAGCGACGAATTCAGCGACAAAATGGACGCTTGGGGCGAAGAATTCTCAAAAAAATGGGAAGAGCGCGCTGAAGAGCTTGACGAAAGCATCTCTGATCGCGTTGAAGGAGATATTGAATTAAAACTTGACTTTGACAACGATGAGGAAGAGGAAGAAGCGAATAATTCAGTAAAAGTGAAATTCGATTCGTTCGAGTTCCACATAGGTGCGAATTCGTTCAGAACCATGGACGGGAATGACGCTGCGAGCAACGCATACTTATCTCCTCTTCAAAGCTTGACAGGACGTTCGTTCCTTGGTGTGAAGCGCCGCATATTTGGACCTAAAAGTCCTTTGGTTATTCAGTCTGGAATTGGCTTTGAATCTTTAGGATGGAGCTTTAATAACGACAGGATCATTGTGAAATCAGTTGTAGATCCATCTTCGGCTTCAACCTCTGAAATTGTCCCTATTGAAAACATCAGCGGCGTTCGTAGAAACCGCTGGGACCAATTCTACATTGAGCTTCCCGTGATGTTACACCTAGACTTCTCAAAAGGCAATGTTGTAGACCAAGGTCTTTCACTTGGCGTAGGTGGTTTTGCCGGGCTACGAACAAGCAGCCAAAGCATTGTGCACGGTGCCGATTCTGACGGAGACCGTGTAATCAACAGAACGATAAGTGGATACAACACTCATTTGGTACGCTATGGACTTCAAGCTCAAGCCGGCTTCAAAAAAATTAAACTCACGGGACGTCTTGATGCGCAGGCTTTCTTTAGACCAGGAACCTTTGAGGAAGAGGTTGTCGTTGGGTCACTTGCGCTAGGTTTCGTGTTATAAACACCAATGATTGCCAATCTTGGCCACGCCAATCATGCTTGCCGACTAGGATTGCCAACCTTGCTTCGCAAGAATTGGCGGTCCTGAACGTCGGTAGGTATTGTCTTCGATAACGCCCTCCAACGCTTACAGCGTTGTGGTCTTTTTTATGCCCTTCTCTCCCGAGCAAGCTCAAGTCGCAGGGCATAAAAAAAGCCCCTCACTTTCGTGAAGGGCTTTAATCGTTACCCGACTAGGACTCGAACCTAGAATAACGGTACCAAAAACCGGTGTGTTGCCATTACACTATCGGGCAATCATCCCCTTTGGGGACGGCAAATATAGTCCAAATGGCAAAATGCGAAAAACAACCAAGGAAAATTTTGTGGTTTAACATTCATTTCAAGGCTGCGGGGCTGTGTTTTTCTTATTTTCGAGCCAATTACTGAATACGGGATGCCCATTATCCCGCTAAACAAGCAGAATACGTGAATTACAATAAGCTCAATACAATCGCTGGGTGGGCGGTATTTGCCATCGCAACGATTACTTATTTCATGACTATCGAGCCTACAACCAGCTTCTGGGATTGTGGGGAATACATCGCAACATCCGTGAAGCTTCAGGTGGGCCACCCTCCAGGTGCGCCTTTCTTCCAGTTGATGGGTAACCTCTTTGGCCAATTCGCTGGTTCCCCAGAGAACCAAGCCTTGATGGTAAATGCTTTGAGTGCGCTTTCAAGCTCATTCAGCATCTTGTTCCTCTTTTGGACCATCACTGCACTTTCAGCGAAACTCTTGGGTGGAAGAGAAAACCTCGACAACGCAGGCATCGTTGCTGTACTTGGTGCAGGTGCTGTAGGCGCTTTGGCGTACACGTTCTCGGACAGCTTCTGGTTCTCAGCAGTAGAAGGCGAGGTATACGCCATGAGCTCATTCTTTACCGCAGTAGCCTTCTGGGCCGTGCTTAAATGGGAGCAAGCGGTCGATACAGACCCTAATGCTAACAAGTGGTTGCTGCTTATCGCTTATTTGGTGGGTCTTTCAGTAGGTGTTCACATCCTTGTATTCTTGACCATTCCTGCCATTGGAATGATCTATTACTTCAAAAAATACCCGAACCCAACTCGCAACGGCTTCATCATAGCAAATGGCGCAAGTATTGCAATTCTGGGTCTTGTTTTTGCCTTTATTATCCCAATCGTGCTAAAACTATTTAGTACTCTAGAGATCACCTTCGTCAACAATTTTGGTCTTCCGTTCCACTCAGGGACAGTAGCTGCTTCACTCATCCTAGTGGGTGCTGTTGTCTTCGGGGTGCTTTGGACAGCTCGCAAAGAAAAGCCGTTGGCACAACAAGCTGTTTTGGCAGTAATGCTCATCGTAATGGGGTATTCAACGTTCATCATCTTGGCCATTCGCTCAAATGCCAATACGCCAATTGACGAGAACAACCCGGAAGACGCGATGTCACTCTTGGCCTACTACAACCGCGAGCAATACGGTGATTGGCCTATCCTTTACGGTAAGTCGTTTAACGCGCCTTACGACCGCACGGAGCCGTTTGACGACGGCAAGCCGGTCTACCAAAAAGGTTTTGCTGTGATGAAGGGCCCTAAGCAGGTGACTGCATTCAAACTTCGCAGTGAGGCTGAAGCGTATGTTTCAGAAAACGGCGGAAATTTGAAGATTGATGCCAAATACTTGATGACCGACGACAAGAAGGCCAGCAAGCCGAATTACGACCCTAAGTACATGGGCTTCTTCCCTAGAATCTGGAACGACGACCCGCAGTACAAGCAGAACTACATCAACATCATGGGCATTAAAAACCCAGATGCACCGATCTCGTTTGCACAACACGTGAAATTCTTCTTCCAGTACCAAGTGGGGACCATGTACTTCCGCTACTTCATGTGGAACTTCTCTGGTCGCCAGAACGATGCACAACACAGAGGAGAATTGACCAAAGGAAACTGGATAACGGGTATACCGTTTATCGATAGCATCCGTTTGGGTGGGCAAGACAACTTGCCTGAGTCTTGGAAAAACAACCCTGCTCGTAATACCTACTTTATGCTGCCGTTCCTGCTTGGAATCTTTGGTCTGTACTACCAATACAAGAAAAACAACAAGGATGCCTGGGCTGTCACGCTCTTCTTCCTACTCACAGGTTTAGCTATTGTGGTCTACACTAACCACAAACCGTACGAGCCGCGCGAACGTGATTATGCTTTCGTGGGTTCCTTCTATGCCTACGCCATCTGGATTGGTATAGGCGCCCTAGGTTTGTGGGATACCCTACGCACCAAGATGAGCCCAATGGTAGCCTCGTACCTCGTTGTAGGTGTATCCATGCTAGCTGTTCCTGTTCGTATGGCAGCGGAAAACTGGGACGACCACAACCGTAGCAACAGATATACGGCTCGGGACATTGCCAAGGCATATCTCGACAGCTGTGAGCCAAATGCGATACTCTTCACAAATGGTGATAATGATACGTTCCCGCTGTGGTATGTACAGGAAGTTGAAGGCTACAGAACGGATGTTCGTATTGTCAACTTGAGCCTTTTAAATACCGATTGGTACATCGATCAGCAGCGCCGTGCTGCGTACGACGGTGAAGCTGTACCGTTCAGCTTTGAATGGAACCAATACGTTCAAGGAACGCGTGATGTGCTTTACTACCGAGACCTTGGCGTAAAAGGCCGTTGGGATGTAAAAGACTTTGTTCAGTTCACAAAGCGCGACGATGCTCAGGTGAAATTCAAAACTTCTGGCAACAAAGAACTGCCGTTGTACCCGCAAAAGAAGTTGCGCATCAACATCGACAAGGAGGCTGTGTTTGCCAACGGTGTCGTTGACGTTAAAGACAGCGCAAGCGTTGTAGACTACATCGACTGGAACTGGAAAGCAAACGTAATCACCAAACGTGATTTGATGGTCATTGACCTCATTGCAAACAACAATTGGGAGCGTCCTATTTACTTCTCAATCACCGTAGGAAATAATCCTAAGGCCTACTTCTGGCTCAACGATTACTTCCGCCTAGAAGGTATGGCCTACCGCTTTGTGCCGGTATACTCGCCGAGCAACACGCAAGGCATCGACTACGGTAAAGTGGATACGGACATCATGTACGACAACTTAATGAACAAGTTTGCCTACGGAAACATGGAGCTTCCTGATGTATATCTAGACGAAACGAACCGTCGCCTGAGCTATAACCTCCGTACCATTTTCGGCCGCCTAGCGAACGAATTGACGAAGGAAGGTCAGAACGCTAAAGCGGTTGAAGTACTGGACTTTGCTATGGAAAAAATGCCTGCAGAGAAGTTTGGCTACAACTACTTCCTCTTCGGAATTATTGATTCGTACTACCGCGCTGGAGCGACGGAAAAAGCGCGTCAGTTGACCAATGAATTTGCAGACTTCCTCGATAGCGAGCTAACCTACTACGAAGGTTTGGATCGCAACGATCGCAAGCGCATGAGAAACGAATGGAGCACTGATCTCCAGTTCTACCAAATGCTGTTCCGCAACATACAAATGCACGATCAGGAGAATCAGCAAAACTTCTACCAACGCTACGCAGCCATCGCGCAGAGCTTTCAGTAAGCGTTAGAAAAATTTAATGACTACCCCCGCGCCGGTGGCGCGGGGGTTTTTTATGCCCAAAATTTTTTGGGCCTCTTTACCCGAAGTCGAGTTGCATGCGCTTGATCCGCTCTGCAAGACTTTCGTTACCCATGGTCTCGCGCAGTCTGTCCACGAGGATTGGGAATGCCAACGGAGTTGGCTTATCAATCAAGTTAAATACAGTCTCCTGGTTGGCGATGCGCTCTAGGGCAGCGCGCATGCGCGCCTCCTCCAGCTGGAACTCGTGCACCTCCTCATAGGCTTGGCGCAGAAGGAGGTTGTCCGGATCGTAATCTCGGAAGACCTCATACATCAGCTTGGTACTGTTAATGAGTTGCTTGGTGGTAATATTTTTGCCTGGATATCCGGTGAACACTAAGCCTGAAATCTGGGCGATGTCTCGGAATCGGCGCTGCATCATCTCGCTCTCATTGAGGCTGCTCACCAAATCTTCTCGCAAGTGCTCTAACGAGAATATATCGCTGTCCAGACCGTCTTCTATGGGGATGGGTTGATCGCTGTAGAGTTCGAAGCCGTAATCGTTCATGGCTATGCTAAAAGTCTGCTTCCCGAAATGACCGAGGCGGTAGGAAAGCAGCGAGGCCAGTCCTTCGTGTACCAAGCGCCCTTCGAAGGGATATACGAACAGGTGGTGGCCCTCTTTGTCCTCGAGATACTCAATCAGGAATTGGTCCCTAGTAGGTACAGTAGAACGCTCCTTCTGCAAGGAGATGATGGGCTGCACAAGAGCAAGCTCTGGATCTTCAAAGGAATCTCGCGTGGCCGATTCCTCCAACTTCTCCCTCAAAAAATAACCCAGCTCAGCACTAAGCGGCATCCTTCCGCCCATGTACGAGGGGACCTGTCCTTTCTTTTGTTTAGAGAGCCTAACGGTGGCCTCCACCCCTTTGAACCGAACGAGCTCCAAGCACCTTCCGGCAAACCAAAAAGCATCGCCGGGTATGAGTTTGGAGATAAAATACTCTTCAACTTGGCCCAAGAATTTGCCTTTCTGAAGCTTCACCTTGACCATCGTAGAGCTTACAATAGTACCGATGTTGAACTTGTGGCGCATGCTCACCTTTCGCGAAATGACTTTGTACACGCCCTCCTCGACAACCACTTTGTGAAAGTCGTCGTAACTCTCGAGGCTCTCGCCGCCGCGAACAATAAAGTCCAAGCACCAATTCCATTCCTCATCACTCACCGAAGCAAAGCTGGTCGTTCCACGAACCTCAGCGAGCAATTCTTCGCTTCTAAAGCCGTCGCTCACCGCGAGGGTGACCATGTATTGGATCAGCACGTCCAAGCTCCTTAAATAGGGCATTCTATCCTCGTTGGCCTTCTCATCGACCGCCTTCCTGAGTGCTGCGCATTCCAACAGCTCCAAACTGTGGGTAGGTACAAAATGAATCTTTGAGGTTGCCCCTGGCCGGTGGCCCGATCGACCCGCACGTTGCACAAACCTACTGACCCCCTTAGGCGAGCCTATCTGCACTACGCAATCTACCGGCCTAAAATCGACCCCTAAGTCCAAAGAAGAGGTACAGACTACGGCCTTGAGTCGGCCATCGTATAGCGCCTCTTCCACCCAAGCGCGCACCTCTTTCGAAATGGCACTGTGGTGCATGGCCAATATACCCGCCAACGAAGGGTCCGCGGCCAATATCTGCTGGAACCAAATCTCTGCCTGCGCACGAGTGTTAGTGAATATCAGGGTGCTCTGATTCTCGTGAATGAGCGGCACCACTTGATCTAACAATCTGATGCCCAAGTGCCCTGCCCACGGCAAGGTCTCCACCTCCTCAGGCAACACGGGCTCAATAACCAAGGACTTCTCAATGTTGGCCTTAATTATCTGCGGTTCCGCGCTCGGTTCCGCGCCCATGAGGATCTCCATACTCTCCTCCATGTTGCCGATGGTGGCACTAATGCCCCATGTCCGCAATTCTGGCTGAAGCGCTCTAAATTTTGAGAGAAACAGTTCACATTGCACTGCCCTTTTGCTGCCCATCAGCTCGTGCCATTCGTCAATAACGACGGCGCGTAAGTTTTTGAAGAGCTTGGCGTAGCCCTTGTTGCTGAGCATCACATGGATGCTTTCAGGCGTGGTGATTAATATCTGGGGGAGTTTCTTCTTTTGCGCCTGCTTGACCTTCTGCGTGCTGTCTCCTGTGCGGACGCCCACTTCCCACTCTGCGCCCAAAGCCTGAACGGCTCGCTCCGCGCTCTGGTGGATCTCCTTCGCTAGTGCACGAATGGGCGTGATCCAAATCAGTTGAACGCCATCGCACGACTTAGGGTCCTCCTTCATGCGCTCCACACCCTCGGCGATGCCCGGCAACAGCAACGAATAGGTTTTACCGCTACCCGTTGGAGCATTGACTAGGCCACACCCGCCATCGAGGTAGGTGCTCCATGCTTGCAATTGAAACGGGAAAGGCTTCCAACCTTGGTCGGAAAACCAGCTGCGGCATCTATGAAGCGCTCCCGCAGAAGACATCTAGCTTTTAATTTTTGCGACGAGCCACTGGAATTGGTCCAGGAACTTTGGATAATTCAAATTGAAATGCTCTTCAGAAGGGTTTCCGCTCTCGTCAAAGAGGTTTCCAGCGCCACTCACCTTGAGGTTGTTCGGCAGTAAAATACCGCCCACGTACATCGCCCAAGAGTGGAAGGCGTGCCATGCGTTTAGCCCACCAAAAGGACCCGAACTCACAGTGACAGCGGCCATTGGCTTTAGATCATATTCTGGACGGAAGTAATCCAGAGCATTCTTCATAGCGCCGGGCATCCCGCCGTTGTATTCTGGGAAGACGAACAACAGGCCGTCAGCATCGGTCAATGCAGCACGCATCATAGGGATCTGAGGAATGTCCCGACCGGTATCAAAGTTTGGAAAATCTAATTCGCGCAAGGAAATAACGGTAGCGCGCACACCCTCTTTGGCATTGAGTGCGTCGCATAGGAATTTTGCAATCTTAGCAGAATTGGACCCGGAACGCGGGCTTCCTTGAATTACAGATATGTTCATTGTAGGGGCTTTTGTTTTCAAACAAGCCCTTAAAGAAAAAGGTTCTAAACCTTCTTTCCGAATTTTGGAACGCGGAAGTAATCAGAATTTGCATCTGGAGCGTTTTTCAGCGCCTCTTCCTTTGGCAGCATGCCTTTTGCTTCGTCCTCACGCATCACATCAGTGCTCTCGCTCATCTGTGTCAAAGGCTCCACACCTTCAAGGTCTAGGGCGTCGATCTGCGCAACAAACTCAAGAATCTTGCCCATATCGCCCTGCATCTCCTTCAACTCTTCTTCGCTGAGTTCAAGGCGGCTCAAATGTGCCAAATGTTTGATTTGCTCTAGACTGATGCTCATGCTTCTTTCTTTACTTCAAAGGTAAGGCAACTTTCCCCTCGTGGCCCCAATTTTTCAAATCTTTAGCCAATGCGAGGTAACAACGATCACTTAATTCTTGTACCGGATTGTCCGATTCTAAATCGGGCCAAAATTCACCTAAAACCTTAGTATCTACAAATCCTAATGATGACTTTTCACCCCAGTCGCCTAAGCGAAATTTGTTTTGATAAATGCTCATCAAGACTACAGGCACATTGTTGTCCACAGCCAGCTTAAATGCTCCCGCCTTGAAGGGCCCAAGCAAGTGTTTTTGCGGCGGAATACCGCCCTCGGGGTAAATCACTACGCTGAAGCCGTCTTTAACGCGCTGATCGGCATCGCGCATCGCTTGCTTGCGGCCGGCAAATGAGCTGCGGTCTACAGGTATGGATGTTTGCTTGAAGAAGTAGCCAAACAGCGGTAACTTCAAAAGCTCAGCCTTGCCCATGAAAACGGCTGGAGAAGGCGCTGCCAAAAAGGTCATTGGAATGTCGAGGTCCGAGCCGTGGTTTGCGGCTAATACATACGGCCCTTGGTGCTTTAACTGATACCTCTTTGGACGAGGAATAATGCCCATCAAGATCAAGTAGATTCGGGACCATAATTTACCCACACGAAAGAAAGCGTCGTATTTCGCCCCAGGCCGTGCAAATACCAAAAGAAGCGGCAACAACAATAGGATGGAAACCAGTGCACAGACGTAGTACCAAAGATGATGAATATAGCTTCCGAGTGTTTTCACGGCGCTAATGTAACATATGTCACATAGTTATCCGAGATAACTAAATAGTTTTGAATACGTTAAATATCCACATAACCGCACGATGAAAAATATTACACTCGCATTCGTCTTCTTATCAACCTTCGTGAATGCCCAAAGCACATTCCCCTTCGATATTGTTTTAGAAGCGGTAAACGTTTCCGGAGCACCTGGACTACAGTCCTACAGCAAGGCGGAACATAATGGCGATTGGCTTATTCTGGGAGGGAGGACTGATGGA
>CATAPZ010000248.1:0-7610 GCA_949486955.1 Cryomorphaceae bacterium
AGGTAATACTTGCCTTCACGCTGAAAAATCTTTCCAAAAACGGTTCTTGGAATACTGTGTCCTTCGCCTTTTTTTGGATGGGTAAACGAGGTAAATGAAATCCAGGGAATGGTGGTTCCATACATCAGGTTGGTGCGGTCCGGGCGTGGATCTAAAGGAAGACCAGCTGCTGCCTTTTTGGTGATTTCCGAAGATCGGTGAATAAAATCCAATATAGACTCTTCGGGAATCCATGGATAATAGGCGAAAGTGAACGCATCGCTGCCATCTTTTAAAACGGAGCAACCCATATCTATACTACTGTGCTCCACCACCCCCTCCTCTTGGCGACGGAGGCGCATTGGACGGTATTTATTCGCTGCCGAAAGTGTGCAGTAAAGAAGAGCGTGGTGTATACTCAAGGAATGGGTTCTACAAAACTCCCAAATGGTCGTTGCATCGAGCTCAATAGTAATGCCGACAAACGGGTCTTTGAAATCCTTAAAGAAAAGATAGCTCTCCTTGCGGTCCCAATTCTCGATATCCACTATGGTTTCCATACTGACGAAGATACCGATTGAACGTATCTTTAACCCATGAATCACGAAGTAATACGCGACTACGCCCTCAGTTTTCCCTTTACAGACGAAAGTTTCCCCTTCGACGATACCTCACTCGTATTCAAGGTTCACGGTAAGATGTACGCCGTTTTAAGCTTGGATGATCAACCCGCAAGAATTAATCTAAAAAACGATCCTGAGCGCAACATTGAGCTGCGCGAAGAGCACGATTGGATTATACCCGGCTATCATTCGAACAAGCGCCATTGGAACACGGTTATTGTTGAAGAATACGCCTCCTGGAAACTCATCAAAGAGATGATTGAAACCAGCTATAAACTTGTTTGGCAAAAGCTGCCAAAGAAAGTGCGAGAAGGCGGTGTATAGTGTATTTTAGCAGACTATGAAAAACATCCGTAATTTCTGCATAATCGCCCACATCGATCACGGGAAGTCTACCTTGGCTGACCGCCTGTTAGACGTGACTTCCGCCGTAAGTGACCGTGAAAAGCAAGACCAGCTTTTGGACGATATGGATCTCGAGCGTGAGCGTGGTATTACCATCAAATCGCATGCGGTCCAGATGTACCATGAGAAAAACGGAGAAAAATACACGATCAACCTGATCGATACTCCAGGACACGTAGACTTCTCCTACGAAGTTTCACGTTCTATTGCTGCGTGTGAAGGAGCCCTATTGATTGTAGATGCCGCGCAAGGTATCCAAGCGCAGACTATCTCAAACCTGTATTTGGCCCTCGAGCATGATCTAGAGATTATTCCTATTCTCAACAAGATTGACCTGCCTTCTGCCAACCCAGAAGAGATCGGCGACCAAATTATTGATTTGATAGGTTGTGCCCGCGAAGAGATATTACACTGTTCGGCGAAGACCGGACAAGGTGTGCCGGAAATTCTCGATGCCATTATCGAGCGTATTCCAGCACCTGAAGGAGATCCGGACGGGCCACTTCAAGCCTTGATTTTTGACAGCCACTTCAACCCGTTCCGAGGTATTGAGGCCATTTATAAAGTCGTCAATGGCTCGATTAAGAAAGGCCAGCGCGTAAAATTCATGTCTACCGGTAAGCAATACGATGCTGATGAGATTGGTGTAAATTTGATTAAGCAGAACCCGACGAAGGAAATTAAAACCGGGGATGTTGGCTACATCATTTCTGGAATAAAGGATGCCAAAGAGGTAAAAGTTGGTGATACGATTACGGCTGTAGAAAACCCTGCAGATAGTGCTATCGAAGGGTTTGAAGAAGTCAAGCCAATGGTATTCGCGGGTATTTATCCCGTGGAAACAGAGGAATTCGAAGAGTTGCGTGCTTCATTAGAAAAGCTACAGCTGAACGACGCCTCGCTAACATTTGAAGCAGAGACCTCAGCCGCGCTTGGCTTCGGCTTCCGTTGTGGGTTCCTTGGAATGCTACACATGGAGATCATCCAGGAACGATTGGAGCGCGAGTTCAACATGACAGTGATTACCACCGTACCGAACGTTAGCTATAAGGCTTACTTGAAAAGCGACCCGGATAATGTTCTGTGGGTTCAAAACCCTACTGACTTCCCCGATCCAACGAAGATGGACTATATGGAAGAGCCTTTCATCAAAGCACAAATCATTACTAGTTCAGACTTCGTTGGCCCTGTAATGAACCTGTGTATTGGAAAGCGCGGTCAGTTGACCAACCAAACGTACCTCACCAGCGATCGTGTGGAGCTGAGTTTCGATATGCCGCTAGCTGAAATAGTTTTTGATTTCTACGACCGATTAAAAACCATCTCAAAAGGGTATGCTTCTTTCGACTACCACCCTATTGGTTACCGTGAAAGTGTACTTGTTAAGGTGGATGTCATGCTAAATGGTGACCCTGTAGATGCATTGAGTGCGTTGATCCACAAAGACAACGCATACGACATCGGTAAGAAGATGTGTTCCAAGCTGAAAGAATTGATCCCGCGTCAACAGTTTATGATTGCCATTCAGGCAGGTATTGGCAATAAGATTATCGCCCGTGAAACGCTAAGTGCATTGCGTAAGGACGTTACTGCCAAGTGTTACGGTGGTGATATCTCGCGTAAGCGCAAACTCCTTGAAAAGCAAAAAGCGGGTAAGAAGCGCATGCGCCAGCTTGGTAACGTGGAGATTCCTCAAAGTGCCTTTTTAGCGGTTCTAAAGCTGAACGATTAAGACCTATCTTGTAGGTATGATTATACCTACAATCGTCGAATTCGAAGGCGCACTATTATGTGGCGCCTCTGCTCCCATGTCTCTTCGCTCCTTCACTCCTTGGACCCTTTGGCCCAAAGTGATGCCGGAGCTCGCTCGTTTGAGCAACCGCTGTAATGCAGACCTGGTTTCGTTGCGCTCTTTTGACGGCGTGCCTGTTTTCGGTCCCACGGCAGATCCAAGTTTTACCTACTGGGGTGGTGCTGAAGTAAACGGTCCCAACGAAGGTCTCGAGCACCTTGAAATTCCAGCGGGCACCTATGCTGTGTTTCATTACAAAGGGCTGAGCAGCGACTCTGAAGTCTGGCGCTATATCTACAGCCAGTGGCTTCCAAATAGTCCATGGGAGTTGGACGACCGCCCGCACTTCGAACGCCTGGGAGCGAAGTATAAGAACGAGGACCCAAATTCAGAAGAAGACATTTATATCCCTATTCGAGCGAGAGCATAAAAAAACCCCGACCAAAGGCCGGGGTTTTTGATGTGTTAGCCTTGCGGCTGCGTTTAGAATCTTATTTGTTGTTGCTCAATGAAGCGAACAAGAAATCGCGGTTCATGCGTGCAATGTTTTCTAGGGAAATGCCCTTTGGACATTCTACCTCACAAGCACCGGTATTGGTACAGTTACCAAAGCCTTCTAGGTCCATTTGGTTCACCATATTCAATACACGCTCCTTCGCCTCAGGCTGCCCTTGTGGAAGCAATGAGAACTGGCTGATCTTCGCTGATGCAAACAACATCGCTGAGGAGTTCTTACACGTTGCAACACATGCCCCACAACCAATACAAGTTGCAGCATCGAATGCCTTGTCTGCGTTTTCCTTTGGTACAGGAATAGCGTTGGCATCGATCGTGTTACCCGAGGTGTTTACCGAGATAAATCCTCCGGCACGCTGAATGCGGTCAAAAGCAGAACGGTCTACCATCAAATCTTTGATGATAGGGAACGCCTTTGCACGGAACGGCTCAATGTAGATGGTGTCGCCACTCTTGAATTCACGCATGTGCAACTGACATGTTGTGATTTTACGGCCTGGACCGTGCGCTTCACCATTAATAAATAGCGAACACATACCACAAATACCTTCACGACAGTCGTGATCGAACACTACCGGCTCAATGCCCTGGTCGATCAACTGCTCGTTCAAGTAATCGAGCATCTCAAGGAAGCTCATGTCCTCCTCTACACCCGAGATTGGGTAGGTTTTCATTTCACCCTTTGATTCAGGGCCTGCTTGTCTCCAGATCTTTAATGTTAAATCCATAGTCTGAATTATTTGTAAGAACGAGTCTTCAATTCAACATTCTCGAAAGTCAATTCTTCTTTGTGCAATTTGGCTTCTGCAGGAACACCTGTGAACTCCCATGCACTTACAAAGGCAAAGTTTGCATCATCACGTAATGCTTCACCTTCCTCACTTTGGTACTCTTCGCGGAAGTGACCACCACAGCTCTCGTTGCGCTCTAGTGCATCTTTCGCCATCAACTCACCAAGCTCGATGAGGTCAGCCACGCGACCTGCCTTATCTAATTCAGGATTCATACCGTTAGCATTACCTAGTACACGAACATCTGCGTAGAACTCTTCGCGCAATGCTTGGATATCAGCAATTGCTTGCTTCAAGCCTTTCTCATTACGAGCCATACCTACTTCGTTCCACATAATCTTACCGAGACGCTTGTGGAAGAAGTCAACAGATTTAGTACCGTTGTTATTAATAAACTTATCCGTGCGCTCACGAACCACTTTTTCTGCTTCTTCAAATTCCGGAGAATCTGTGGAGATTGCACCAGTACGGATGTCTTTACTTAGGAATTCGCCAACCGTATACGGTGCTACGAAATATCCATCTGCGAGACCCTGCATCAATGCAGATGCACCTAGGCGGTTGGCACCGTGGTCTGAGAAGTTGGCCTCACCTAAAGCAAAACAGCCCGGGATTGAAGTCATCAAATTGTAATCTACCCAAAGACCTCCCATGGTATAGTGTACTGCTGGGTAAATCATCATAGGCTCCTTGTACGGGTTCGATGCCGTAATCTTCTCGTACATCTGGAAGAGGTTACCGTATTTAGCTTCAACGACCTTCTCACCCAATGCTTTGATATCTGCATCAGACGGGTTGTTCACCCCTTTTACAAGTGCTTCCTCTTTTCCGTAACGAACGATAGCCGCTGCGAAATCCAGATAAACTGCTTCACCCGTTTTGTTTATACCATAGCCTGCGTCACAACGCTCTTTTGCTGCACGCGAGGCAACATCACGAGGAACAAGGTTACCGAAGGCCGGGTAACGACGCTCTAGGTAGTAATCTCTGTTCTCCTCTGCGATATCGTTTGGATGAAGTTTACCCGTACGGATTGCTTCTGCATCTTCTTTTTTCGCTGGCACCCAAATGCGACCGTCATTACGCAATGACTCCGACATTAAGGTCAACTTACTTTGATTCTCACCACTTACTGGAATACAGGTCGGGTGAATCTGTGTGAAACATGGGTTTGCCATGAATGCACCCTTGCGGTGTGCTTTCCAAGCAGCAGTCACATTCGATCCCATAGCGTTGGTCGATAGGAAGAATACGTTACCGTACCCGCCCGTACAAAGCAGTACCGCGTGCGCACTATGACGCTCAAACTCACCGGTTACCAAGTTCTTCGCGATGATACCACGGGCTTTGCCGTCTACGACAACGAGCTCTTGCATTTCATGACGTGCATACATTTTGACACGACCCTTAGCAATCTGGCGGTTCAATGCAGAGTAGGCACCTAACAACAATTGTTGACCTGTCTGACCTTTAGCATAGAACGTACGACTCACCTGAACACCACCGAAAGAACGGTTGTCTAGCAAACCACCGTAATCACGCGCAAAAGGAACACCTTGAGCGACACACTGGTCAATGATATTACGGCTTACCTCAGCCAAACGGTGCACGTTGGCCTCTCTTGAGCGGTAATCACCACCTTTAATCGTATCGTAGAACAAACGGTAGACCGAATCCCCATCGTTCTGGTAGTTTTTCGCCGCGTTGATCCCTCCTTGTGCTGCGATAGAGTGTGCACGACGTGGAGAATCTTGGAAACAGAATGCTTTCACGTTGTAACCCATCTCAGCCAAAGAAGCTGCTGCAGATGAACCGGCTAGACCGGTACCTACTACAATTACATCAATTAATCTTTTGTTTGCAGGCGATACCAATGGGATCTCGCCTTTATGCTTTGTCCACTTCTCGCCTAATGGGCCTGCTGGAATCTTAGAATCTAATGCCATAGTAAGACTATTGTAGTGCTTGACCTGGTTGAACAACAAATAAGAATACCGCTACAGCAATGAAGCCAGCCGGGATCAACCAAGCGAAAGCGGTCATTGTTTTATTAATCAGCGGTGTGTATTTCGGGTGGTTAATACCCAACGATTGGAACGCGCTCGAAGCACCGTGGCTCAAGTGAAGCGCCAAACCTGCAAGCGCTACCACGTAGAATGCAGTGTACCACCACTGTTCAAAAGCGGTTACCGTTAGCGTCCAAAGGTCTTTATTTCCGTTGGCATCAGTACCAAGGGTACCGAAGTGCATTTCGTACCAGAAGCTCTTCATGTGAACCACAATGAAGAAAAGCGTGAGTAAACCAAGAAGCGCCATCTTGCGCGAAGCCCAAGAAGCATTGGCCGCCTGGTTCTCTTTTACGTACCCTACTGGACGTGCTGCTCTATTTTGGCGGGCGAGCATAATTCCATCCACAGTATGAAGAAGTACAGAAGCATAAGTGAGGTAAGAAAGAATTTTCACCACCGGGAAGGTGGTCATAAACTTGCCGTATTCGTTGAATGCAAGCTGACCTTCTTCCCCTGTAACAAACAGTTGAAGGTTACCCAATAAGTGTCCTACCAAAAACGTACACAAAAACAATCCAGTAGCCGCCATCCAGTACTTGCGAGCTAGTGAAGAGCCGAAAAGCCCTTTTGATGTTGATGCCATAAGCGATTTTAAAGTTTAATAGCCTAATTTTAGCTTGTCAAATTTACGACACAGACTTTTGTCTACATTGCAAACGTGATGAAAATCACCATAGAACGTATCTAAATTAATATAGTCGAGACCTATCATGAGATATCACCAGCTGAACAGCCAGATTTTTGTTGAGAATCGCAAGAAATTTACGGGAATGATGAAGCCAAATTCATTGGCTATTTTCACCTCGAACGATATATACCCAACCAGTGCAGATGGACATCTTCCGTTCAAGCAACACAGCGATATTTTATACCTCAGTGGTGCCGATCAAGAAGAAAGTATTCTCGTTTTATTCCCTGATGCTCACAAAGATAGCCTGCGTGAAGTTTTGTTTCTGAAGGAAACCAATGACCTGATCGCAGTATGGGAAGGCGCCAAATACACTAAGGATCAGGCCTTCGACATCAGTGGGATTAAAACCGTTTTCTGGCTGTCGGAGTTTGAAAGAGTGTTCAACGAAATGGCGGTCAACGCCGACCGTATTTACCTCAACGGGAATGAACATATACGTGCTCATGTTGAAACTGAGTTACGCCACGACAGAATGAACAAGTGGATCAAAGAACACTACCATGCACATGAATTTGAGCGCAGCCAGCCGCTTCTTCATAGAGTGAGAGGAACAAAATCGGAACTCGAACTTGAGGTTATGCGCAAAGCCGCAGAGATCACCACGAAGGGATACAAGCGTGTTTTGAAATACATGAAACCTGGCGTTTGGGAGCACGAATTGGAAGCAGAATTCATGCACGAATTCTTGATGAATAGAAGCCGTGGATTTGCATACACGCCGATTATTGCGGCAGGCAACAATGC
>CATAPZ010000249.1:0-2169 GCA_949486955.1 Cryomorphaceae bacterium
ACAAGGGTTGTTGATAGAGATGTCATAAGCCAATTCTTCAAACATGTACATCATCTTCGGACCCGGAATGGTGTACAAGAACGCATGGGTCAAAATCTTGCGATCTGCCAGGGTGGCCAACGTCTTGGTGTCGTAGTTACCGCTGGAATTCCCGTAGGTCTTCACCGTGTATGCTGCACGTTCTTCGTCGTGGCTTTCCGTGTAGGTAATCAGGTGCTTGTCGTTCCAACCGCGCTCCTTGTAGATACCCCACTTAAAGTCGCTGTTATTGGTGTATCCCATAGCGGCTTCGTAGTACTGGTGGGCGGCGTTGCCCCAAAGCATCATACCGTAGTCGCTCAGCTCCTTCTCTTCGTTGTTCGGCCCCCAGTGCTCTAGGATGACGTAAAAGTCTTGGTCGATATTCCATAGGGTGTCAGCCATGCGCTTCAATGCCGCAATTCTTGAAGACGAATAATTGTCCGCATTTGAATTGTTGGTGAAGCCTTTGGTGAAATCGAATCGGATTCCGTCAATCTTAAATTCCTCAATCCAGTACGTATTGATGCGGTCCATGTAATTGCGGGTCGGCTGTACGAAATGATCAAAGTCGTTCCCCCAACAGTTTGGCGGGTGTGGACAATTTTGGTTCATGTACGGATTGTTTGCTGCCGGTCGGTTGTTCACACCGTCCCACCACATCTGCGCGATAGGATTCTGCCCGTAGGCATGGTTAAACACTTGATCTGTAATCACAGCAATGCCTCTAGAGTGACAGCTGTCCACGAACTCTTTGAACTTATCAGGCGTACCGTAATACTTGTCTACAGCCATGTGGAACGAAGGGTTGTAGCCCCACGAAGAGTTGCCTTCAAACTCAGAGTTTGGCATCAATTCAATGGCGTTCACACCCAAACGCGCAATGTAGTCCAGGGTATCAATTACCGTCTGGTAGTTGCGGGTAGTCACAAAGTCGCGAATGAGCAATTCGTAGATGACCAACTCCTCTTGCGGCGGTGCTTGGAAGTTGGTATTCTTCCATTGGTAGGGCGTCTTCGCGGTTTCATACAAGGATACGTTACCGGTAGTTTTTCCTGCCGGATAAGCCGGTAAGTTGGGGTAGGTAGACGAAGAAATGTACCCGTCGTTCCAAGGGTCCAAGATTAAGGTCGAGAAAGGATCCGCCACGAGAAGTTGTCCGTCAATTAGGTACTGGTAGGTAAATGGTTGGCCTGCTGGCACAGTGAGCTCCTTAAACCACCAAGCGCCCCCCGGCGTTCTGGTCATTGCGTTTTCAGGCTCTGGCAAATAGTCGTTCACAGAAGTGAGCACATACACACGGCTCTTACCCGGTGCGTACAGCTTAAAAAATACAGTCGTATCGTTCAGCTCATTAAGCCCCATCTCCATGCCACCCGGTAGGGTTGCGACTTGTAGCGGCGGTTCTACCGCGTATTGAATGGTGTCGTAAACCGTTGTTGAGCTGTCGGTTGCTTCGAGAATAACGGTATGCATGCCCGGCACTGTGTCACTTAGATAGAATGTTTCTTGCTTCGAGGAATCCTGGAAGACCAAGGTGCCGTTGTCATAGACTTTTAAATCACAAAAACGTGAAGCGGCCACGACGGTCTCTAGAGAATCTGTAGGAGAAATCAAGAGCGTGCTTTCGGGCTTCATGAATTGAGCGATAAGCCCAGCATTGGCTGGATAAATGTCGTAGTAGATGTCCGAACCGTCTGCTGCGCGACCTACCACCGTTCCGTTGGCGTTACGGAATACAAAGGCTAGTTTTTGAACGGTTACGTTGCTGCCAAAACCGTAATACGTTGGGATGTGGTATTCTAACTTGTGTAGGTTGTTTCCTAGAGACGTCATCAAAACGTTGGGATCTGCTGTACCCCAGTTTCCTTGAACGTGCTTCCAATCTGTCGGCGTTGTACTTGCGTTGGTTATCAAACCGGCATGCGCATACACCGGTGTGTAGCCCGTCAACGCACCATTTCCTTCCGTCGCGTCGTAGATGACCGTAATGGTATCGTTCTGTGACGGGAATGCAGGAGTAATATTCAGGATCTGTCCTTGGACAAGGAAGGACATCGCAGTAAAGGCTATAATGGCTAGAGCTCTCATCTCAACTTTTTGTTTCAGTAGTCGTTTCAACATTGGCTATAAAGTTACGGCATCTTTGTA